>CAZIWR010000004.1:0-48443 GCA_964542805.1 uncultured Acidobacteriaceae bacterium | reverse complement strand
CATGGCCGCGCGCTTTGACGATATTGCCTTTCAGCGGGACGAGGAATTGCCGCCCCGATTTCTGAAATAATTCCGGCCCTACAGTAATTCGCCTCCGGTCAAGTTCCACTGGGCCATCGCCTTTTTCCACAATCTTCGCGGTTGCTTTGCAGACACGGCAACTTATAATTGTCCCGTTGCGTATTATTGGGGTGTGGCTTTGCCCGCCGAGGCTTGGGAATGATGCGGCGGACGAGACCACAAAGGGGTTGTGTCACATAAACATCTCATTGAAGGAATGGACACAGATCAACGGATGGCGAACAAAACGGCTCAGGTTCACACCGTGGAGGAAACGATGAAGAAAATGTGGGTAGTAGTGTTTGCGCTGGCCATGGCGCTGGCCATGACAAGCAGCGCATGGGGACAAGCACAGATTACCACCGGCGTGATTCAAGGCACGGTTCTGGACGCTTCAGGAGCTTTGGTGCCCGGCGCAACGGTGGAGGTTAAGAATCTTGACACAAACTATACTCGAAAGCTGACCACGGACGAGGATGGGCGCTTTGTGGCGCTCCAGATTCCGCCCGGCCGCTACGAAGCGACGGTTACGAAGTCGGGCTTCGCCAAACTGATCCAACAAAACATTACCGTGACGGTTGGCCATTCGGTGACGCTCACGGTCAACATGAAGGTGGCGGCGGCGACGGAAACGGTACTGGTTTCGGCCACGCCGACAGTGGACACCATCAAGACGGAGATGAGCTCGACGTTGAACGAGATCACCATCACGAACACGCCGATTCTGGGCCGGAAAATCCTGGACCTGCTGACGCTGACCCCCGGGGTAAGCATCGTGCAGGGGCCGGACGGCGACGAAATCACCTTCAACGGGCAACGCGGAATTTTCAACAACTTCAGCCTGGATGGCGGCGATTTCATGAACGGGTTTTTCGGCGAACAGCCGGGTGGACAGCGAGTGGCCATTGATATCACGCTGGAAGCAGTGCAGGAATTCCAGGTGGTGGCGGCGGGCGCGACCGCGGAATTCGGACGCACGGGAAGCGGCGTGGTGAACATCATCACCAAGTCGGGGACAAACGAAGTTCACGGAAGCCTTTTCCACTACCAGCGGCATGAAAACTTGAGTTCCAACACGTCCGACGGGAAGCCGCTGAAAGACTTCCACCGCGAGCAATTCGGCGGAACGCTAGGCGGGCCAATCGTCAAGGACAGGGCGTTCTACTTCTTCGCGATCGAGCGCATCACCGGCAACTTGCAGCGCGACAATTTGAGCGCGCAGATTGGCGCCACGGCTTGCCCGGTGACCACGCCGACCATCGCGGCTAATGAAGCGCTTATCAACAGCAACTCGGATTGCCAGCGGCTAGCGCTGACCAACTTTATTCGGACCACGCGGACGCAAGAAGAAGCGCTGCCAGTGCGGCGCCCCATCTATACGACAGCACTGTTGGGTAAGGCGGACTGGCACTTGACGGCGAGTAACCAGCTCGCGCTTTCCTATAACTTCAACGCATCGAAGAAAGTGAACGAGACATTTGACGTGGCGACCTACGGCAACTCCGCCAACGGCATTGAGGGGGACTTCACGAAGATACATGTCTTCAACGTCAACCTGTTTAGCTCCCTCTCCACAACCAAGGTGAACGAGGCGCACTTCACGTACTTGCGCGAAGTGCGGCCGCGCGCATCGGTGAACTCGAACGTGCCGGCAGATACGGGCATGGGGTTTGCGCCAAGCTTCCGGTTCGGCCGGCCATTCTTTCTGTCGCCGAACATTGACGAAACCTTCTGGCGTTCACAGATCAAAGACAACTTCTCCATCGTTTGGCGCAAACATACGGTCAAATTCGGTGGGGATTGGATTCACAGCCTGAACGACCAGGTGTTCCGCGGCTTCTTCCTGGGACGCTACCTGTTTGATAGCGTAGCGGGATTCCTGCGGTACGCATCACCCGCGGCGGCCGGTGGATTCGGCCCTTCGGTTGGTGAATGCCTTACACCGGCCTTCGCGTTCACGGGCTGGGTGACCACGGCGGCGCCATTCAGTCAAACGTGTGCCGCGGGAAGCACCGTGGGCGGCCCGATGCTCCTTTACCTGCAGGGCGCGGATCGTGCCGGTGTGGCCACAGACGCAACGGGCGCTTCCAACATCTCCAACGAGGAGTTCGGCCTGTTTGTTCAGGATACGTGGCAGATTCGGTCCAACTTCAGCCTGACTTACGGGCTGCGCTGGGAAGCGCAGTTGTTCCCGGATCCGATCACGCCACCGAGCCAGACAGCCTACGGATCCTTCCTTGCCAACCCGGCTTTTCCCTCCAACGGGACGCTGCGGGACCAGAAGAAGATGTTCCAACCGCGGCTGGGTTTCGCGTGGGACGTGGCCAAGAACGGCAAGTCGGTGCTTCGCGCCAACGCGGGCATCTACAACGCACGCCAAAACATGCTCTCGCAGGTCGGGTCGATTACCACGAACGGCGTGCAGCAGCAGACCATCTTCCTGAACTCGGCGATTATTTCCGGCGGGGTGCCTGGTCCGGTGTGGCCCAACGTGGTAACGCCGACACCGCTGCCTCCGGGGACGTTTCCGCTGTTTTCGGGCGTGCGCGTATTCCACAAGGATTACCACAACCCGCGAGTCTACTCGGCCAACGCCACCTACGAGCAGGAGATCTTCCCCGATTGGTCCGTGTACACGGACTTCACCTGGTCCAAGGGCGTGTTTCTGACCCGCTTCATCGACTACGGCCGCACGGGACTGTTTGGGCTGCAGTTGGGTGAGGTGTTCACAACGACGAGCTTCGGTCAGTCGCTCTACCGCGGCTGGACGATCGGCATGCGGAAGCGCCTTTCTAAGCGGTATCAATTGGAATGGAACTACGTGCTTTCCACCGACTACGACGACGACTCCAACGAGCGCGATCCCTTCACCGATCGTTCCTTCTCGCCTTTCGCTACCAACGGCTTGCGGGCGGATTATGGGTATTCGGACCGCGATATCCGCCACAAGTTCAACTTCTTCACGTATGCAGAGTTGCCGTGGAAGGTGCACGTAAACGTCCGGATGCAGGCACGCACCGCGCAACCCTGTACGCCCGGCGCAACAGATCCTAACCCCCCGTGTCCCGGCACACGGGCGGCGGGGAACCGCAACTCCCTGCGGAAGGATAACGAGTTCTTCTCGCTGGACTGGCGCGTTTTGCGGCCGTTCCATATCACCGAGCGCATCACCCTGACTCCGGTGGTCGAGATGTTCAACACGTTTAACAACAAAAACAACGTGAACCCGCTTGCCTCGGCAGCACTGTTCGACTTTAACGGTTTCCTGCGCTTCGGCGTCGGCGACCCGAGGCAGGCGCAGGTCGCGATCAAGCTCTCGTTCTAGACGAGTCCAAGAAACGAGAAAGCGGCGGAAGCGCCGCTTTCTCGTCGAAAACTTGCGTCCCGGTGGCGAAGAACTGAAAACCCGCCACCGGGACGTTTGCTTTGCGGTCGCAGCCAGAGCCCTTACTGCGCTGGACATCTGCTAATATTCACTGCGTTTGCGATGGCTCCTTCCCGCCTCAAATCGAATCGACATGCCCGCAGTTTGCGCGAAGACCATACAGTCACATTGAGAGCAATCGTATTTGACTGGGATGGGACATTGCTCGACTCCTACCACGCGGATGCCACGGCCTATCAGGAGATGTTCCGAACGCTTGGAATTGAGTGGGGCATCACGGAGTTGGAGAAACACTACTCGCCCAACTGGCATCGTGTATATCGCGCGGCAGGAATTCCGCGCCGACGCTGGGAGGAAGCCGACCGCCTGTGGAGAGGTGCTTACGAGCATCTGCGGCCAGCGCTCATGCCGGGGACGCGGCGCGTGCTTCGACGTCTAGCGCACCACTATGTACTGGGGCTGGTGACCAGCGGCAACCGCGCGCGGGTCCGCGGGCAACTGAACAAGTTTGGATTTGCGAAGATGTTCCGCGCGACCGTATTCGCAGAAGACGCGCGACACAAAAAGCCGCACCCCGCAGCGCTCAAGTTGGCGCTCGCGCGGCTACGGCTCCAGCCGAAGGAATGCGTGTACGTGGGAGATTCGCCGGAGGACATGGAAATGGCGAGGCGCGCCGGTGCGCGGGCCATTGCCGTGCTGGGGCCCTTCCCCAATCACAAGCGGTTGCGCGCATCGAATGCGGATGCGTTGCTGGAGTCGTTAGATGAATTGCCCGGAGCGCTGAAGAAACTGAAAACGCCAACAACAGAAAGAGGGAAGATGCGCTAACGAGGCGGAGGGCCCGGCGCAGGGGCTACGGGCGTCTTGTAGTTCGTGAAACGAAGGGTCAGGCGGATTCGCGCCGCGCCAGCCTCAGGCTGCAAAGATTCCTCAGAACGAACAAAGGCCGGAAACCAGGATTTCCCTTCCACATTTTCACGAATCGTTTCAAAAAAAACAAATGGCTCGAAGCCGGTTTTCTGTTCGACCTCGGAAACCCACCTACCGTAGGTCTTGACGATCGCAAAGTCGCGGTCCTCCACCCAAATGACTCCTTCGAAGTAGAGGTGCGTGCGCGACAAACGCCGCGGACGCACGCGGAACAAAAGGGTGGAAAGCTCGTCGAGCGGCTGCTTGCCGGCGTAGGTCAGCTCATAAAACTCCAGAGAAACACTGGGGAGCATGAACGGCCGAACGCGCGCGAACTCCCCCAGCTCCTCCGAAGGCAGTGCCAAATGGGTGAGAGTGGAACGGGAAGTGCGCACGACTTTCTCGTACGGCTTGCCCTCTGGAGAAAAAAGAATGTCCTTGGCCAACTGAAATTCGCCCACCGTTTCACCCGCGTCGTCGAATTCCTGCAGGCGCAAGGCGATCTGATACGTGGAGGCATTGCGCGCGCGGATGATTTCGTTTTCCCGCTCGGTGACACGGCGGATCAGTTCTTCGACAGGAAGAGGCGGCAGCTCGGGAGTACTTTCCAAGGGAATACGCTTGATTTCGCGGCTGGGCGGGGGCTTGACCGGCCCCTGCTGATCTTCCCGGGCAGAGACACACCACGTCATCAGCAGGACGATGGCAGCGGATGCGCAGATGCTTTTCATGGCAATGAAAAGAGCCCTCAGAAAAACTCCCCACACTTAGATGCAAACGACGCCGAGTGAGCCAACATCACGCCGACGCCTGCAGCGCAGAGCGGCTAGTCGGCCGGAACCACGTGAAACTGGACAGTATACTTTCCAAATTCGCCGCCGGGAGTAAGCGCTGGGAATTGCAATTTCAAGAGCGCGGAGAAGTTCTTCATCTCCACCGTCATTTGTCCAACATTCCATTCGACGGCAAGAGTAAACCGGCCGGGCGAGCGGATTTCCATGCGACGCGCGGTTGCCGGAAGTAAAAGCGGTTCGCGGCCCGGAACAAACGCTTCGCAGTGCATACCGGAACCTTCAGCGTCCAGCGTGGGCTGCGCATTCTTCGCTGATGGATCGAACCAGCAGAATTGCGTGGTGCGCTCTCCGCCAAACACGACCGGCACGGAATTCACGGCTATGAACGCCTGCTCCGGCGGTGCGGAGCCGGGCGTCGGAGTATCCGCAGCGGAGAATGCGTTGATGCCCACTTCGTAGTCCACGGCGACCGACTGCGGTCCGGACAATCGGACGACTTTGGAAATCTTTGCGCCCGACGGAAACACGTCGGGGGCTTCAAAGGAAAGACGGAGAGCGCTTCCGCCTTCGGCCGGCACCCATTCGGCGCGGTAAGGGCGGTTGAACAGACCATAGCGGCCGCGGGCGCGCTCCGGGCGGGTGGAAGGTAGGTTGGGCGTGTAAGCAAAATGGTCGCGCAGCGCACCGACGTTGGTGGTCATGTTCAGGCCGGAGGATTTGTCCACAAGGGCGAGCGCTCTGCCGCCCTCCTCGGGCGAAACGATCAGGCGCAGGGCGGCGTTTTCCAAAACCCATTCCGGAGCCGCATCGCGATCGAAGTCGAATTGATAATTGGCGACGCCGGATTCGCCGACGACGGCAAAAAGTAAAGGCGAAGTGCGGCGGTCGCGGCCTGAACGTACCTGCAATTCTCCCTGGAGGAGGCCGTCCGAGCGCAGGAGCGAAGCGCGTCCGTCGATGCCACCGGCTTCCGATTCTTTTGGAGGTTTCAGAGTAATCTGCGCCTGGCGGGTGTCGCTGCTGTCGAGCGAAACGTAGCCCGTACCCCGAACGGGACCTTCCACCGTAAAGTCAATGTCGCGGCCGAACGGGTCATAGCAGGTGCCCTGGAAAATGACCTTGGCCTCGCGGTTCTCATCCAGAATCACGAGAGGCGGAAAGCTGGGGAGTGAACTGAATTCAGTAAGCGGCAAGCGAACCGCACTGAAGACGGAGAACTCAAATTCGCGGCGGGGCTGTTTAGATGGATCCGGCTTCTCGGGAACCTGCGGGGTGTAAGGCAGATTAATTTTTACGACGCGCAAGTAGTCGGGAGCGGCGCCGCGAAGGAGATCGATTTCCAGCCTGTGCTGGTCCGGCCGCCAGCGAGTCTCGGGCGTGATGTCCTCGTCCAGCGAAATGCGGCCGGGCCTGCGGTTCAGCCGAAGTGCAAGGGTAGCGCGCGCAGGGGTGTAAAACGTCAATTCGAGCGTTTTGCCGCTGCGCTCGGTCCAGAGAAGCTCGGCGCCCGCAGAGATGATTTCGTCCGTGCATTTCTCACGAGGAGCCGCGGCCTCGCAAAGTGGGAAATGAAGCGGCAAAAGAAGGGATTCACGCGCGGGGAGCGATACGGGAACGCTCAGCACATCCTGCCCTGCTGAGCCGCGGGAAGACGCGCGAGCCGAAGCGCGCGGGGAAAGCACTTCAAAAGTTTGTTCCACAGGAGAATCGTAGTTCAGGTTTGTCACACTCAAGAGACCGTTACCAGCGTGACGCACGCCAAGCGGGCTGGTGCCTGCGTTGCTGACCAGTTGTGTTACTACGAGCTCGTCGGAGATTGTGGATTCGGCACTCGCAGAGACGCCACCGTACTTGACGGCAGGGCGCAATGCAGCACGATCCACAAATTCGCGCAACGCCTGCACGGCCCAAGCCGATTCGAATCGCGCGCGGTTCTCCGAGAAACTCTCGTCGAGCGAAACCCACGAATAGAAATCCTTGGTGGATTCAAATACGCGGCCCTGGCCCAAGGTCCAACCGGCAACGACAGCCGATGTTGCCGAGGCCGCCCATGTGGCCGGCGGAACCGGCAAGGAGGACTTCCACAGTTGTTCGATGACGGCGCCCGCGGGACGCGAGGGGAACACCACGAGGGTGCCTCCCCGGCGGACATATTCGACAATCACGCGCTGCGCTTTTTCTGAAAGCTGAAACTTGTTCTGCGGGGAATCGAACACCGGCAAGAGAAGAAGCGGATGGCGGAGAAGCTGCTCCACGGGCTGGTACTGCGGGTCCAGAAGCTCCGAGGAGAGTCCGGCCAGATGCGCCACACGTGCCACGCGCATGACGGCATTGGAGACACGCAGAATCTCCCCGCGAACCAGAGGTTCCTGTGGGAATGCGCCCAGCGGGTAGATGAGACCGAAATCGGCGCGTTTGTGAGATGAGGCGAGAAACTCTCCCCAAGTGTCCAACAGCATGCCGTTGCGGACAGCAGCGCGCGCACGAGATTGCTGATTGCCCGCTACATCCAAAGCCGCGTCCCAGCGGTAGTGACGATTCGTCCACGGAGTGGAGTAGGAGGCGGGTGTGACCGTGTCTTGTGCGGGGAAATAATTCAAGCCGTGGAGGCCGTGCGCCAAGAGCAGCCGGGAGCTCAGCAGAGTGTTGGCCACCGGGCTGTCGAAGGCGCGTGTATCGTCGCCGGGCGTGTACCAGGCAGCCTGATATTCGATGACCACCGGCGGAAAAGCAGGCTGCGTTTTGAGCTCCTCTACGAAGAACTCGATGGTGGAGGCTTCGCGGGCAGCCACAGTGCGTTGCGCGGCGGCTCCCGGAACGGGCTTTTCGGGCGGCTGAAGATACCACTGGCCCATCGCGCCGATGGGGCGCTCGAGACCAAAGCCGGCGGCAGAAATACGCATGTCCGTTGGATTGATGTACGCGGGGACATCGAGACCGCCGTCCTCGAGCATCTTTCGGAGTTCGCTCATGTAGCGCCAGAAAGCAGGGCCGGAGTAGTTCGCGCGGCCGATGGCCATGTCGTCGTCGAGCTGGACAAAGAGCAGCGGGCCGCTGATCTCTTTTTCTTGCAAGTCGCCGCGCTTGCCTGCAGGAACTTTGACGCGCAGGGTGCGCTGCGAAGAATATTCCGACAGCTCGTGGGCAACGGCGAGGAGCCATTGCCGCGTGTAGCGCATGTGGGTCTCGTTCTCGAGCCAGCCTTTGGCAGCCGCTTCCGCGTCACGCGCGTTCAGGTTGGTGAGCGGCGCATAGCGCCCTTCGAGACGGTCGCGGACATCCATTTTGTATTCAGGTCGCTCGAGCAACCACTCGGGATAACCGCCGTGGCGCCATTCGTTGAGGATGACCGGGCCGGGCCGAGCGTTCAGTTTGAAGCCCTTTTCGGAGATCAAACGCAGGAGAGCGCGAAGGTCGCAGCGCGGGTTGGAGTGGCCGTCAAAGTCGAGTTCGCCTTCGCGGGGTTCGTGCCAATTCCAGGGGATGTAGAGGTCAATCGTGTTGATTCCCAACTCGCGGTGGCGATCCAGGGAAACCTCCCACAGGTCGCGCGGGAGGCGGTAGTAGAAAAATGCGGCGGAATGAATGAAGAACGGCTTGCCGTCGATGCGGAGTTCAGGGTAGCCACCTTGCTGAACAGTCAAAGCGCCGCGAGCCGGCGAATCCACTTTTGCCTGGTGATTGGGATCGCCCGAAGCAGGGTGCTGGGCGCTCATTTGGCGACGCGCAGCAAAAGAGTTAGCGCACAGAAGCAGTAAAAAGAAAAGACAGGCGTGCCTGCTGATGAAGGCGCGATTCATGCGACGAGATTGTGACACGAGGGCAAAGGGTTTCGCCAGAGTGCCATGTCCGCAGACAGACGCCTAGCCCAGCTACTCAGGCCCGCCCCTGAGGGAGACCCTGGAGAGGTTTTAGACTGGAGAATAACGTTCCGCGTGAGCGAAACGGCCTCAAAAGCAGACGGCCCGCGAGATTAGCGCTTTGGAGGCATCAAACTGGTCACGGAAGGCTTGTCGTTGTTGCGGCCGCGCAATTTGGCAAAAACAAAACCGACAACTACCATCCCAGCAAAAAGTCCGATTGCGTACATTTCGTTACATTGCTCCTGTTCAAAAGTCTCTCAGGAACCAAGTAAACAAATCCTCCCTGCCTGTTCCTGCCGGCATGGAGGCCACTAGCAGATATAGGATAAGCGGAAGAGGAAGTTGGCGTCAACAAGTTTTGGATCGAGAAAAACGGGGGGAACGAGCACCCGCCACGCGCGACCTCTGGTAAAATCACGCGTGCGACGGGAGAGTTTTGCGTTCCGTGCGCGGAATGTGCCGGAAAACCGACAGGCAAAACGATTTGTTGTATCCGGGATGGTGCAGGGCGTAGGCTACCGGTTCTTCGCGCAACGCGTGGCCGAACGGCTTGGCCTGGCCGGTTACGTGAAAAACTTGCGCGACGGCCGCGTGGAAGTGTACGCCATCGGCACAGCCGAACAATTGCTCGGCTTGCTTGCGGAATTGGAACGCGGCCCGCGCGCGGCGGAAGTCAGCACAGTGAATGCGGAAGAGGCAGCGGTGAGGCAGCAGTACGCGGGCGGCTTCCAGATCGAGCACGACTGGTGGTAAACCGGCCTGCACAGACGGCAGAGGAGACACGCGAATGAACGATTTGAAAAAGCTGATCCGGGAAGTGCCCGACTGGCCCAAGCCCGGAATTTTGTTTTACGACCTCACTACGCTGCTGAAAGACAAAAAGGGTTTCGGGATGCTGATCGAGCGGCTGTGCGAGCACTATGCTGGAAAGACCATCGACGTGGTCGCCGGGGTCGAGGCGCGCGGATTTATTTTTGCGCCGGCACTGGCCATGAAGCTGGGCGCGGGGTTTGTGCCCGTGCGCAAGCCCAACAAACTCCCGTGGAAGACAACGAAAGTGACCTACGCGCTGGAATACGGCAGCGACACGCTGGAAATCCACGAGGATGCGGTGCAGCCGGGACAAAAAGTGCTGGTGTGCGATGACCTGCTGGCCACCGGCGGCACGGCGGCGGCGACCGTTCAACTGATACGACAACTGAAGGGCGAGGTGGTCGGCACGTGCTTTGCGGTGGAGCTGAATTTCCTGCATGGCCGGTCGAAGTTGCCCGGATTGGATGTGTTTTCGCTGATTCAGTACGACAAGTGAAAAAACAGGGGACAGGGATTAGGGATCAGGGATCAGTGGAAACATCAGGAATTGAGTTTGCTCCGTTGGCGGACGACTTCGAAGAGGACGACGCCGGCGGCCACGGAGACATTGAGGGAGCGAACGGGGCCGGCGGTGGGGATGGAGACAAGGAAATCGCAGCGCTTGCGCGTGAGCTCATGCAAGCCTTCGCCCTCGCTGCCGAGTACGATTCCAATGGGACCGGAGAAATCAACTCCTGAGTAGTTTTTCTCCGCGCGTTCGTCCAGCCCAACAAGCCAATAGCGTGCTTCTTTCAAGCTCTCCATCGCGCGAGCCAAATTCTTCACGCGCGCAACCGGAACATGGGCCAGCGCGCCGGCGGAGACGCGCGCAACCGTTTCCGTGAGGCCGGCGGCACGGCGTTCGGGAATCACGACACCATCGGCGCCGGCGGCTAGAGCCGTCCGGACGATTGCGCCCAGATTGTGGGGGTCTTCCACACCGTCCAGGAGAACTAGAAACCCTTTCCCATTTTCGCGGGCGGCGCCTCGGGCAATCAAATCCTCCAGATCGGAAGCCTGCTTCGCTGAGGTCAGAGCAACGACGCCCTGATGCTGTCCGGAGCCGGCCAGCCGATCGATCTGCGCGCGGTCCTCGAAGCGAACAGACACGCCACGCTGCCGTGCGAGGTCGATCAACTCCTCGAAGCGGTTGCCATGGCGGCCGCGGGCAATGACGATGCGCTCGAGCGGGCGGCCCGCTACCAGCGCTTCGCGAACTGCGTGAATTCCAATGAGGCGGTCCATTTATCTCCGAGGCTGCGTAAATCCGCAGCTACAAACGCCGGCTGGAAGCCGGCGGTACAACGGCGGACAGGCTGGAAAGCCTGTCCTACGCGCTCAGTCGAGCGCGGAGCAGAATTCCAGAATACGCCGGCGCGTTCCCTTCACCGGCGTGCGAAAAGGGAGCACGGCGGCGGAGTCCAACAACAGAATTACGCGGTCGAGTTCGCCTTCGCCGACGCGACCGGCGAGAGAAAGTCGTATCGGAAGGAAGAGTTCTCTTCCCCGGCAGTTCGATTTCGCTTTCAAAGTCGCAACGATCTCCTTAAAGCGGTCGGAGTCCACTTCCGGGCCATCCAGAATGAGATTCGCGAGAAGACGGATGACGTCGCGTGCGCCTTCGCGGGACATCACGGTATGGCTTTCCACCGACTGCAGAATTGCGTACGCGTCGTAATGGAAAATGAGATGCAAGAGTTCTGCGAGAGCAGCGTGGTCCGGAGCCTGCGGGCCAAGCAGCGCGGCAGCTGTGGTGAGCCAGGTGTGGCACTCTGGCTGCGAAATCGTCTGAAGCCAGCCCTGATCACGCAGAATTGCAGCCACGTTTTCACCGGAATATTGATTCGCGGCGGGCTGCCCGTCTTCGATATCAGTCTTCATAGACATTCTGTGATGATTTTCTTCAACACAAAAGAAAGCCAG
This sequence comes from uncultured Acidobacteriaceae bacterium, assembly GCA_964542805.1. GTDB lineage: Bacteria > Acidobacteriota > Terriglobia > Acidiferrales > UBA7541 > JACQDE01. The sequence goes on along the minus strand of CAZIWR010000004.1, from coordinate 36,657 downwards.
GCGTGCGGAGCCGAAGAAAAACTGGAGACCTAGCCTTCCAGGGTGACGATGGCATGGGCCACGATGGCTTCACCGTGGCCGACGGCGTCCATGCCTTCGTTCGTCTTGGCCTTCAGATTAATCTGCCGCTCATCGACCTGGAGCGCATGAGCCAGCGCCTTGCGCATGGCTGGAAAATGCGGGCCCAGCCTGGGTTTTTCGGTGACCACGATGGCGTCAATGTGCCCTATTCGAAAGTGCGCTTTGGCGATCAGCTTTTGGACGTGTTTCAGAAAAGCGAGGCTGGATGCATCTTTCCATTTTGCGTCGGTGTCTGGAAAGTGCGTGCCGATATCGCCGAGACCCGCGGCGCCCAGGAGTGCATCACAGATGGCATGGCTCAGAACGTCGCCATCAGAATGGCCCGCCGGGCCCTTGTCAAAGGGAACTTCAATGCCGCCAAGAATGAGCTTGCGCCCTTTCTCCAGCCTGTGCAGATCGTAACCAATACCCGACCTAGTCATTTTTGAGCTCGTTCCTGCTGGAGATAAAAACGCGCGAGTTCCATGTCCGCGGGACGCGTGATCTTGATGTTGCGCTCGGAGCCGAGGACGACGTGAACGGAGTGGCCCAGGCGTTCCACGAGGGAGGCTTCATCGGAACCGGTCGAGCCATCCTCGGCGGCCTTGGCGAAAGCTTCCTTCAAAAGAGAATACAAAAACGCCTGGGGTGTCTGCGCGAGAACGATGCGCTCGCGGGGGATCGTGGCGGTAATCAGCGCGACATCTTCCGGCAGGCTGGCGCGCTTCACTTCTTTAACGGTGTCCATCGCGGGAATGCCAAGGATGGCCGCGCCGCGGGCGCGCGCTTCGGTGATGACGCGCTCCGTCTGCTCGCGCGTGACGAAGGGACGCACAGCGTCGTGGACGAGAACAATCTCCGTCGCAGGATCCACTTCGGCAAGGGCATGGGCCACGGACTCCTGGCGGCTGCCGCCGCCGCGCACCACCCGAACCGGCCGGCCGAATTGTTCCTGCGCGACGCGCTCGGCGAGTGACGGTACTTCTTCGGCGCGGGTGGCGATCAGAAATTCGGTGATCGCAGAGCAAGCGGCAAGTCGCCGCAGGGTGAAGATCACGAGGGGTACGCCATCCAAGTCCAAGAACTGTTTTGGCGTATCGGCGCCCATGCGGGTGCCGAGTCCGGCGGCGGGGAGAATGGCGGCAATGCGGCTCATAAGGGGAATGCAGTGTACCCCAAGCAGTGAAGTATAAGAACGAGAAACACGGAACACGAAAATCGAAATTCGAAAAGCGAAAAACGGGCCGGAGAAACGCCCACCAGCCAATCTCGAATCCTCGGGACGAGCAGGCAAAACATATACTGGAAGCCCGCGCCACGAAATGCAAAGCGGCGTCAAGCCGCCGCATTCCAAAAGAACTCACTCCCGATAAGGATCGGGATGAGTTGGCCGGGGCGGGCGTTCGCCGCCGGGCTGAGCTTCGGTTGCCGGGCGGGTTTCCGCGGGCGGCACAGAGGGTGGGCGCACGTGCTGTTCTGCGCGCTCGTCAAAACGGCCAAAAATCATTTTGCCCGCCGTGGTTTGATGGACAGAGGTCACGGTAATGTCGATGGTCTTGTTAATCATTTTGCGCGCGCCATCGACCACGACCATCGTGCCGTCGTCCAGATAGGCCACTCCCTGATTGTATTCCTTGCCTTCGCGAAGGATGAAGACGCGCATGGCCTCGCCGGGAAGCACCACAGGCTTGAGGGCGTTGGCCAGCTGGTTGACGTTGAGGACATCGATCCCTTGCAGAGTGGCCACCTTGTTCAGATTGAAGTCATTGGTGATGATTTTGGCGTCGTAGCGCTTGGCCAGCTCAATCAGCTTCATGTCCACTTCGGGGATGCCGGGGAAATCGTCCTCGGCGATTTCCACCTGGAGATGACCCATCTTCTGGATGCGCTGAAGGACTTCGAGGCCGCGGCGGCCACGCTGGCGCTTCATCGCGTCTGCAGAGTCAGCTACGAGCTGCAACTCGCGGAGAACAAACTGCGGGATGAGAAGGCTGCCGTCGAGAAAGTGGGCTTCGCAGATGTCCGCGACGCGGCCGTCGATGATGACGCTGGTGTCGAAAATTTTTATTTGCCGGCGGCCGGTGCGCTCAGCCCCAAACAGGCCACCCAGGGCCTGGAGGTTGAGCATGTCGCCCTTATTGGCGCCGACGATGAGGCCGACGTAGGCCATCACCAGGAGGATGGCCACGCTCAAAAAGTCGCGGGAGTCTTCATGCATGCCGGTCCGCGCCAAGACCAGGCTCATCAGATAGGCGCCGAAAATGCCGAGGATGGAGCCCGTGGCGGCACCCAAGAGGCGCTTGAGGCTGGCGCGGCGCAGACGAATCTCGAAGAGAATGACGGCCAGCGAAAAAAGAACGCCGACCAGCAGCGCCATCCGAAAATCGAGGCCAAACGGGTGAAAGTAGCCGGCGACAGAGGCGCAGATAGAGATGAAAATAATGCGGACAACCAACATGTCTGCTAGGCCGCCGATGCTGGATTCGGACAACCGTGAGAGGTCAGCAGACTTGAGGGAAAGCGGTTCCGCTCGGCCAGTCCCCGAGGATGGGGAAGGCCTGGTATGAATGCGAGCCATATGAACCTCGTTTCAATCGCTAAGAATGGAAGCAACGTAAAAAATCGTGCCGAGCAAGCCGGGCTTATCGAGCTAGGTGAATCTTACCCGGAATGAAATTCTATGAAGCATAAACAAGCCTATGAAAGTCAGGAGTATAGCACTCCCGTCAAACGAGTGGGGATTTCTTCAGGAGAGATAGAAGCGGGGAACCCGGGAACCGACGGCACAGAGGAGGTCCGAGGTCACGCTGCCCAAGAGGCGCGCCACATCCGAGGCCCAGACGGCCGGTCCGCCCGGCCCGTCCGAACCGTAGATGGTGGCGACGTCGCCGAGACGCACGTCGGGCAGGCCGGTGACATCCAGCATGGTCAGGTCCATGGAGACAATGCCGATGATGGGGACGCAGCGCCCGCGCAGAAGCAGGCGACCTCGATTGGTGAGCGCGCGGACAATGCCGTCCGCGTAGCCAGCAGCGATCACGGCGACGCGCGAAGGGCGCTCTGTGACGAAGCGTGCGTTATAGCCGACGCCCCGGCCAGCCGGGACGTCGCGCAGGGCGATGACACGAGTGCGCAGGCTGAATGCCGGTCGGAGCCGCAGCTTTTCCTCCGCTTCGACTTTCCGCTCCGGGGGGTCAAAAAATTGATGGTAGCCGTAGAGGATGGCTCCGGGCCGCACCATGTCCGCCCAAGTTTCCGGACGCGCGGCAACCGCGGCGCTGTTGGCGAGGTGCAGGATGCCTGGATGGACGCGCGCCGCACGCAGTTGCTCGATGGCTGCGTAGAAAAGAGACTCCTGCTGCTCCGTTTGGCCAGACGTGAAATCTTCAGCGGAACTAAAGTGAGTGAAGGTGCCGTCCAGGTGAAGATGCGGAGAATCCGCGAGCGCCTGAGCGACAGAGTTCATTTCCACAACCGATACGCCAAGCCGATTCATTCCGGAGTCAATTTTCAGATGAACGGCATACGGACCGCGAACTCGACGAGAACGGACCGCGGAAGCGACGGCGCGTTCGAGAAAACGAAGTTGCTCGATGCGGGTGATCGCCGGGGTGAGGCGATGCTCAATCAAGCGGTGCTCTTCGCCGGGCCAGAAGCCGGAAAGCACCAGAATCGGCTGGCGTATGCCGGATGCGCGAAGTTCGGCGCCTTCCGAAACACAAGTGACGCCAAACCAGTCCGTACCGGCTTTGGCGAGCGCTTTGGCGACGGGTACGGCACCGTGGCCGTAGGCGTTGGCCTTCACGATGGCAAGGATTTTGCGGCGGCGGCCGACGTGGCGGCGGATCGCACGGAAATTCTTGGCAATGGCGCCGAGAGAAATCTCGGCCCACACAGGACGTCCGTCAAAGTGAACTCGAGTGGTCATCAGTCGCAGGGCTCCAGCCTAGTCCAAAATGCCGTCCCAGAAAACACGTCCCGGGCACAGGTGTTCCGCTTCGTCAACATGGCACCGCAGGAGGGAGCACGTTAAAGGCCGCGACGGCGGGGGTCGGAGCGGCAATTCAACTGAGCGGCAAACGACTGAAGACACAAGAATAGTGCGTGCGGTGTGAACTTACAAAACAAGGCGGAGAAAATCGCGATGCACTGGAGCGCGGAAGTAATTACACGGGTGTTGTAATCAGAATACGCCTGTCCGGCCGTGGCACGGCGGATTGGAACGCGCTGACGCTAGGAAGGAGTGCCCCAAGAATCCGAAGCGGCTTCTTCGAAACGGGTGTTGGTTTCGAAGAAAATAAAATTGAGGCGATCGGTGGGACCGTTGCGCTGCTTGGCGATGATGAGCTCGGCCTGGCGGCGCTCTTCTTCAGAAATGTCCTTGTTATAGAAATTGGGGCGGTGGATGAACATGACAACGTCGGCGTCCTGCTCAATGGCGCCTGATTCGCGGAGGTCGGCGAGTTGCGGCTTGCGATCCTCGCGCTCGGGAGCGCGGGTCAACTGGCTGAGCACAAGCACAGGAACTTTGAGCTCCTTGGCGAGGGCCTTCAAGCCGCGGGAGATGCTGGAAACTTCTTCGACGCGGTTGGAAAAGCGTCCGCGGCCGGAAACAAGCTGCAGGTAGTCCACGATAACCAAAGAAAGGCCTTTGTCGCGCTTGAGCCGGCGGGACTTGGCGCCGATTTCCACGACGGTGGAGGAGCCGGAGTCGTCCATCCACAGCGGGGCTTCGCCTAATTGTCCGAGTGAAACGGTCATCTTGTTCCAGTCGGCGTGACCCAGGCGGCCGGTGCGGAACTTATGCGCGTCAATTTTTGCGTGCGAAGAAAGCATGCGCAGCAGCAAGGACTCCTTGGACATTTCCAGGCTAAAAATGGCCACGGTGCGCGGCTCTTCGGCGCGCACGGCGACGTTTTCGGCGATATTCAACGCGAGAGCAGTCTTCCCCATGGATGGCCGCGCCGCAAGAATAATCAGTTCGGAATCCTGCATGCCCGAGGTCAGCGTGTCGAGCTGGTGATAGCCGGTGGAAAGGCCGGTGATCTTCCTTCCCTCGGTGAGGATGCGGTGAAGGCGTTCGAAGCTTTCCTTTACCACGTCTTTCACGCCGACGAAGCCGACGCGAATGCGCTCCTCCGCGAGCTGAAAGATCTGCGACTCGGCATTATCCAAAAGATCGTCAGCGCCCTCTTCGGCTTCGAGCGCCTTCTGCTGGATGGAATGCGCGGTGTGAACAAGATTGCGGAGCAGAGCCTTCTCCCGAACGATGCGCGCATAGTGCTCCACATTGGAGACGCGCGGAACGCCGTCCACGAGTTGCGCGAGATACGCTGCGCCGCCAGCGGCTTCCAGTTCGTTATGGCGGGCCAGCTCATCGGTGAGCGTCACCAGGTCAATGGCCTGCTGCAACTCACGGAGCTCGACCATGCGTTCGTAGATGCGGCGGTGCTGATCCAGGAAAAACTCTTCGGGGCGGAGCTTTTCGCTGGCCAAATCGAGCGCATGGTTGTCAAGGAGAATGGCGCCGAGGATGCTGCGCTCTGCATCGAGATTGTGCGGCAGGGGCCGCTCGAGAACTGCTTGGGTAGCCATAGGTGTATTCGCCTTATTTTCGCCCTATATTCTTGTGGTGGCAATCTTTATTTTGCGCAGACCTTGTCCGTGTCGCTCTCTAGAGAAATTGCTCCCTACCCGATGATCGCGGTAGAACAGGCAAAATTCTCTACGCAAGCGTGTGGGGTGTCTATTGTGAATCAGTGTGGATATCTAGCCGGTGCAAAAGCTGAGGAATCATTGTGCAAAGAAAATGAAAAAGGGCGTCCACCGAAGCAGACGCCCAGAACCGAAAAGCGGCCTACTCTTCGCGATTGACGATGACCTTGACACTGCCGGTGACGCCGTGGGCCAGTTTCACAGGGACATCGTATTCGCCGATGACCTTGATGGGCTCTTCGAGATGGATGCTGCGCTTGTCCACGGTGTGACCAAGCGCGGCAAGCGCGTCAGCGACGTCCGCGGAGGTGACGGAACCAAAGAGCTGGCTGGTTTCGCCCGCCTTGCGCGCCATGGTCAGAGTGACCGCCGAAAGCGCGGTGGCGAGTAGCTGCGCGACATCTTTCTCGCCGGCCGTGCGTTTGGAGAGATGACCGCGAATCTGCTCCAGACGCTTCAGATTCCCTTCGGTGGCCTGCAGCGCGAGCTTGCGCGGGATTAAATAGTTGCGAGCGAAGCCTGCGGCGACCTCAACAATCTGGCCGCGAGTTCCGAGTTTTTCGATGTCTTCCTGCAAAATGATCTGCATGGTTATTCCCTCGATCGTGCCCAATGGATTCGATGACGTGCCGCGGACTAGAGTTCCGAGGCGAACGGCAGCATGGCGATATTGCGAGCGCGCTTGATGGCCACCATGAGCCAGCGCTGATGGCGCGAGCAGGTGCCAGTCATCCGGCGCGGCAGGATCTTGCCGCGCTCCTGGACAAAGCTCTGCAGGACGTCCGCCTTCTTGTAATCGATGTAGTCCACTCGCTCGGTGCAAAAACGGCAGACCTTTTTCTTGCGGAAATACTGGCGCTTGCCGCGGCGTGGCGGCCCGCCTTCCCGCTGGGGAGGTCCGGACTGCGGTCTAGGAGATTCGTTGGCCATTGATTTTCCTTTCGATTAGCTGGCCGCGGCGGTGGATTCCGCAGCTGCCGGTGGCGCCGCCGGAGCGGATTTGCGCGGGCGGCGTGCCGCCCGGCGTTCGCGCCGGTGGACAAGTTTCTTCTGGCGCTTGATCTCTTCGTCCAAACGGACGGTGAGATACTTGATGACCGGGTCGGCCACTTTGAGGCGCCGTTCCAATTCCTTGATCATTTCGCCCTGCGTGCCCCGAAGCTGCATGAAGAAATACTGCCCTTCGCGGTGCTTGTGCACGCGATAGGCGAGGCGCCGCGTGCCCCACTTTTCCATCTTCTCGACCTTGCCGCCTTTTTCCACGGCAGAGTGCTCGAGCGCGGCGAGAACTTTGTCCGCCTCGGCTTCCGGCGTATCCGGCCGGCAGATGAAAATCAGATCGTACAAGCGTTCTTCCATGTTTCCTCTCTTGTTAGTTCCCCGCTCAGACTTTTTTGGGGCGCAGCAAGCAGCGCCCCTACAAACATCAAACTCGTATCAGCTCTCCGGCTCTTCCAGCGGGTTGACCCGGCGGTTGAACCGCGACATGGCCCTGCCGACACCGTCCGTAAGAATTGCCTGCACGGCCTCGGCGGCAGCGTCCAGCATTTCCGCCGCGCTTTCCATGACGGCACGGCGCATCGGGCGGAGGACGTAGTCGGCCAGGTCGTCCACGGGATGCTCCGGCTGCACGCCCATGCGCACGCGAGTGAACTCCATCGTGCCCAGGGCGCCGATGATCGACTTCATGCCGTTATGCCCGCCGGCGGTGCCGCGCTCGCGGACGCGAATCATGCCCCACGGCAAGGCCACATCATCGAACAACACGATGGTCTCGGCCGGGTCGCACTCGAAGCGCTCGAGTAAATTGCGCACCGCGAGGCCGCTGACGTTCATGTAGGTCTGCGGCTTGGCCAGCAGGACTTCGTGCCCTGCCAGGCGGCCACGGCCCACAAGCGATTTCGCCTCCGGCCTCTCGACCCGCGCGCCAGCCAGCTCGGCCAGCCGATCGAGCGCCAGGAACCCGAGGTTGTGCGGCGTCCAAGCGTATTCGGGTCCGGGATTGCCAAGTCCCACGATCAAGCGCATCCGCGCATCCATCCCGCAAAAGCATCCGGGACTTGCAGTCCCGCCACCCGACGAAGCCAGCCCCTGCCGCGCGCCGGTAGTATCCGGCGCTGGTGGAGCTTACTTCTTCTTCTCCGACTTCTCCGGCTTTTCTGCCTTCTCCGGTTGGGCTTCGCCCTCTTCGCCTTCCTCGACTTCCTTCTTGCCCTTCTTAATGACCTCGGGCTCGGCCGGAGCAGCCGCTTCCGCAGCCACGACTTCCACCGGTTTCTCTTCTTCAATGCGCAGCGCAACCACGTGCGCGATGACGCGCTGCGGATCGGTGACGAGTTTGATCTTGGCTGAATCCAACGGCAGTTCGCCGGCGCGGACATGCTTGCCGATCATCAGCGAAGTGACATCAACACGAAATTCCTCGGGAATGTCCGTAGGCAGGCATTCGACTTCCACTTCGCGAGTGACCATTTCGAAGATGCCACCTTGTAACTTGACGCCCTGCGGCTCGCCAAAGGTATGCACCGGCACTTTGACGCGCATGCGAACGTCCATGGCAATGCGCAGCAGATCCACATGCAACAGATCGCCACGCACGGGGTCGGCCTGCCAGTCCTTCACAATCACTTTGTCTTCGCCGCTGCCAGCGAGCTTGAGCGTGAAAATCGTATTGTGGCCGGATTCGGACTTCAGGATGGAGATCACCTGTTTGGCGTTTACGGTGACCGCAATGGAGTCGCCCTTGCCGCCGTACAGCGTGGCGGGAATGAGGCCGGTGCGGCGGATGCGCCGCGCGGCGTTTTTGCCGCGCTCCTCGCGAAGATTCGCTTCTATTGTAAATTGCTGCATTCGGTCCTTCCTTCTCTTCGCGGCCCGACACCCAGCCGCCAGAATCAACTAAACAGTTCGCTGATCGAGCTTTCCTCGTGAATCGAGCGGATGCCGCGAGCCAGCAGTTCGCCCACGCTGACCACCTTGATCTTGCTTAGCTTTTTCGCTGCGGCAGAAAGCGGCACGGAGTTCGTCACCACAACTTCCTCAATGGCGGACCGGGAAAGACGATCCACCGCCGGTCCGGAAAGCACCGGATGGGTGCAGGCCGCCAGGACGCGGGTGGCACCTTCCTTCAGCAAGGCCTCGGCCGTCTTCACGAGAGTGCCCGCCGTATCAATAATGTCGTCAATGATCAGCGCCGGACGGCCCTTCACATCGCCAATGAGGTGCAACACTTCGGTGACATCAACATCCACGCGGCGCTTGTCCACGATGGCCAGGGGCGCATCAATGCGCTTGGCAAAATAACGGGCGCGTTCCACGCCGCCAGCATCCGGCGAAACGACAGTGATGGGGCCCAATTCCTTGAGCTTCTGCCGGAAATAGTCGATCAGCACCGGCTGGGCGTACAGGTGGTCCACCGGCACGGTGAAGTAGCCCTGAATTTGCGGTGCATGCAAATCCAGAGTCAGCGCGCGGGAAGCCCCGGCCGTCTCCAGCAAATCGGCGACGAGCTTTGCGGAAATGGGCACGCGGGGCCTGTCCTTGCGATCCTGGCGGGCGTAACAGTAATAGGGCATCACGGCGGTAATGCGCCAAGCGGAGGCGCGCTTGAATGCGTCGATCATCAGCAGCAGCTCCAATAAGTGAAAATCCACCGGACTGCTGCAAGGCTGCAGGACAAAGACGTCAGCGCCACGGACATTTTCCAGAACCTGGAAGTTGATCTCGCCGTCGCTGAATTTGCCCAGCACGGTTTGACCCAGAGGCACACCCAGATGGCTGCAGATTTCTTCGGCCAACGGCCGGTGCGCGCTACCGCTAAATATCTTGAATTTGTCGTCGTTCAAAGGAACCCCTCCCTCGGGCTTCCTTGGGACAAGTCAGAAGACTCCCGGCCAGCCGAGAGCCCGAAGGTACTCTTTTCTCGAAAGCGTGCGAACCGCAAAAACGCGGTCGTCCGGAAACCTTCGCGCAGTTCGGCGCGCCTGCGCTGGGTCTGGAAATACTCCGAACACCGCCGAACCACTACCCGCCAGCGCGGCTTCCGCGGCTCCTCCCTGGAGCAATTTCCGCTTGATGGTGCCCAAGCGGGGGTGCCGAGCAAAGACAGCCTTCTCGAACCCGTTCGAGAGGGCGCTCCACTGCGGGCTCCAGCACAGAGCGCAGAAACTATGTATTTTAGAGGCCGGACGGCGGTCTGTCAATGTGGAACTGACCCAGGCATAGGCGTCGCGAGTGGGCACCGCAATGGATGCCGGGGAAACAACGAGCACAGCGCGGCGGGGCAGATCCGGCAAGGGATAGATTTCGTCACCGCGACCCACGCCGAGGGCTCGACCCCCACCGAGGAAAAACGGCACATCGGCTCCCAGCCTGGATGAAATTTCCAGCAGGCGAGGAGCAGAGAGCTTGCGTCCCGTGAGGCGGAGCAGGCCGATGAGTGCCGCGGCGGCGTCGCTCGAGCCTCCGCCGAGGCCGCGGCCCGCCGGAATGCGTTTGTAGAGTACGGCGTGGATGCCGGAACGAACGTGAAGCACTCGGCGAAGGGAGTCAAGAGCACGCCAGACGAGATTTTCGCGTCCGCAGGGCAACGATGGGTCGCTGCATTCGAGCAGAATCCCAGGTTTGCGAGTGAGGCAAAGCTCGAGCGTGTCATGCAGAGAGATGGTCTGAAAAACGGTGCGCAGTTCGTGGTAGCCATCGGCGCGGCGACCGAGAATATCCAAGCACAAGTTTATTTTGGCGAAGGCGGGAATGCGCAGGGATGGCATGTGAGGCAGTATTATCTCGGTTTCGGCTCGCTCGAAGGCTTCTGCGCAATCCTATGCTTTAGCCCGGCGAGCTTTTTTTCGAGGGCGGCCACACGGTCGGGCTCCATTTCGGTCGGGAGAGCACGCTGCCACTCGGCGAGAGCTTTTTCCCACTCCGCGGCAGCCTGCGTGGCGCGACCGGCTTTGGCCAGCACGTCACCGAGATGGTCGTGGATGGTAGGGTCGTGGCGGTTGCGATCGACGGCCTTGCGAAGATAGGCCTCCGCTTCTGCCAGATTATTCTGCTTGAAGAAGGCCCAGCCAAGACTATCCAGGTAGGCGCCGTTGAAAGGTTCTTCGGCCAGCGCGCGACGAATCAAGTCCACCGCTTCTTCAAGGCGAGTGCCCTGGTCAGCCAGCATGTAACCGAAATAATTGAGGACTTGCGCGTTTTGCGGATTGACTTGCAGTACTTTCTTGAACTGTGCCTCGGCGAGATCGAATTTTTTTTGGCGCTCGAAGATAGCGCCCAAAAGGAACCAGACGCCTTCGTTTTCGCCTGGAGCCGAAGCCAGCTTCTCGGCCCTGCGGCTGGCCAACTCGGCATCTTCAAAACGCTTGCCGCGCTCGTACACCTGCGCGAGGGTGAGGTATAGATCGCGATCCTCTGCAGATTTGGCGAGCAAGCCGCGGAGAAGCCCGGCTGCTTCGTCCGTCTGCCCATTCTCGCCGAGCAGCAGCGCATGCGTCACCAGCAGGCCGCGGTCCTGCGGAAACAACTCCATTCCCTTGCCTGATTCCGCGAGCGCGCGAGGCATGTCCTTGGCAAGACGATAGGTATCTGCAATCAGAGAGCGGGCACGCTTTTCGCTTTCCGTATCCAAAAGGAGCAGCTCGCGATACGCGTTGACGGCTGAAGGGAAATTCTCCACTTCGCGGTTGAGGCGCCCCAACTGTTCGTAGAGAACCGCAAGCGTCCGATGGGAATCGGCCAGGCTGCCGGGGTTGGCTTTGATCGCGGCAACAGAATCGGCAAGAACGCGAATCGCATCGTCGAATCGGCCCTGCGCTTCGTAGAGGAGCGCCTCGCCATAGATGACTTCCAGGCTGCCCGGAGCATACTGCTTAGCGCGTAAGAGGCTCTCTTCGGCGCGATCCAGCTTTTTCAGCTGCCGGTAGATTTGGGCCATGCGCAGATAGTTCTGCACCTCCGCCGGCTCGAGATCAATGAGACTCTGATATTGCGCCAGCGCGGCGTCCGCTTTTCCCTGCGCGAGCAGCGCTTGCGCCAGCTTTCGACGGTTTTCGGGCTCGCGGGGGTTCAGTTCCACGGCGCGGCCGAAGGCAAATTCCGCGCGCGCAGGCTCCTGCATTCGGACGTAGGCATCTCCGAGGAGAGCCAGTAGCTCGGAGGAAGAAGTGCGATCCTTGACATTTCCGAGCAGCGCTATCACTTCCTCTGCCCGGCCCTGATCCAACAGCAGCATGGCGAACTGCCGGAGCAACTCTTCGTTCTCGGAATCCTGAGCGAGGCCGCTGCGCAATACTTCTTCCGCGTGCGGCAAGTCATTCTGAAAACGGTATAGACGCGCGAGCCAGAGGGCGGACTCGATGTCAGAGGGATCCAGCCGCAGAATTTCGCGATATTGCTCGATAGCGCGCGCAATGGTCTCCTTCGAGCCGGAGGGCGTGCTGCGCTCGCCCAGGGTATGAACATAGATGCGTGCGAGCAGACGACGAGCCACCACATTGTCCGGCTCGCGCTTCAAGAGTTCCTGGGCTTCCAGCACGGCATCGCGGATGCGCTGCGATTTGGCGTACATGCCAGCCAGGCGCTCGCCGATCACGGAAGCGCGGGGATCCAGAGCGTAAGCCTTCTTGTAGTGCTCGATGGAAAGGGTGGCGTGCTCAGAGCGGCTCGATTCTTCGTACAGCTCCTCGTAATAGTTCCCCATCGCAAAATTGTAGTAGGCGTCCGCACGAGTGTCGGATTCCGCCGGCGGGGCTGCCTTTTCCGCAGGCTTCTTCATTGCAGCGGGAGGCTGCTGCGCAAAGATCGACAACAAAGGAAACAAGAGCGCGGCAGCGATGACAAAGGTCGCAATGAGGCGACGAGTTAAGCTCATTCAAGCTCCAAACAAGAATTATCCTATACGCCTTCGCGGCGGTCAAAGAAAACGCAAAACCCAAGGAAGAATATGCGGCTAGTGGCGGAAGTGGCGCACGCCCGTGAAGACCATCGCGAGGCCGAGCTTATCGGCGGCGGCGATGACGTCGTTATCGCGCACGGAGCCGCCCGGCTGGATGACGGCAACCGCGCCGGCCTTCGCCGCCTCCTCCACGCCGTCGGGAAATGGGAAAAACGCGTCGGAACCGACCACACTGCCAGCGAGCGCAAGACCTGCAGCGGCCGCCTTCATCACCGCGATTTTGACGGAGTCCACGCGGCTCATCTGGCCGGCACCGACGCCGAGCGACTGGCCGTCGCGAGCGAAGACGATGGCATTGGACTTGACGTGATTGGCCACTTTCCAGGCGAAGAGCAGCGATTGAAGCTCGACCGCTGTGGGTGCGCGCTTGGTGGCTACCTTGAGATCGCTTTCCGCGAGACGGTGAAGATCCTGGTGCTGAACGAGCACGCCGCCGGAGATGCGCTTGAGCTCAAAGGCAGCCGTATCACCGGTACTCGGCATTCGCATCAGTCTCAAATTTTTCTTTGTAGCCAGTTTTTCCAGCGCCGCAGGCTCAAAATTGCGAGCGACGATGCATTCCACGAACAGCTTGGAAACTTCCTCGGCGGTGGCGGCGTCGAGAGGGCGATTGAACGCCAGAACGCCACCGAACGCGGATACGGGGTCGCCAGCAAGAGCTTTTCGGTACGCATCGAGCAATGAATCCTGCTCGGCGGAACCACATGGATTATTGTGCTTGATGATGACAGCGGCGGGGCGGTCAAATTCCTCGACGAGGCGCCAAGCTGCGTCGAGATCTACGATGTTGTTATAGGAAAGTTCTTTTCCTTGCAATTGCACGGCGCCGGCGAGGCCAACGGAGGGCTTCCCCGCCGGGACGTACAGCGCGGCCTGTTGATGGGGGTTTTCCCCGTAGCGCAGAGACTGCTTACTCTGTAACGCGAGGTGGAGACGCTCGGGGAGCGCGCTGCGAGAACCGAGTTTAATCACATCCTCTTCCGAGGAGAGCCGCTCCAGTTCAGTGGTAATCAGGCCGTCGTAGCGAGAGGTCACCGCAAAGGCCTTTCGGGCGAGCTGGAGACGCGTCGCAAGGCTGAGCGAGCGATTGGACTGCAACTCGGCGGCGACAGCGGTGTAGTCGCCCGGATCGGTGACGATGGCGACACTTTCGAAATTCTTAGCGGCAGAGCGAATCATGGTCGGTCCGCCGATGTCGATGTTCTCAATTAACTCGCCAGGAGTCAGATCCGTGCGCGCGGCCGTGGCCTCAAAGGGATAGAGGTTGACAACAACGAGATCGATTTGCGGAATGCCATGTTCGAGAACCTGGGCCTGGTCGCCGGCGTTCGCGCGACGAAAGAGAATACCGCCGTGCACGCGAGGATGCAGCGTTTTCACGCGCCCGCCGAGCATTTCCGGCCAGCCGGTGAGCTCGGCGACGTCGCGCACGGGCAGCCCGGCTTCGCGGAGAAGTTTGGCAGTGCCGCCGGTGGAAACGATTTCGATCCCCTGCCCGGCGAGCTGGCGGGCAAAATCCAAAATGCCGGTCTTGTCAAAAACACTTAGAAGTGCACGTTCCATGACCACACGTCCCTCCTGGAATCAATGAAAAGCGAAGTAGTTTATGCGAGACCGTCGGAATGGCCAACCGGCAATTTCATGGGACCCCATGTTGGACGGGCGGCGAAAAGATTTGGGCGACTGCGAAAAGGGCCGATTATTTGGTGCGCGCTTTCAACTTCACCTGGCCATCTTCCATGGTGATGGAGTACTCCACTTGCGCAGCGCCAGCTTGTTTCTTGAGCTGCTGCGTCTTGAGTCTCACAAAATCCTGAAAGTTATCGAGCGTGAGCGCGTCCGTCTTCTCGCCCGCTTTTGTCTTGGCCTCGAGCAGCGCCTTGTAAAGCTGCTGTACCTTCTCGGGCTCGCGATCCGGGTCAGAGCAGGCTACTTGGTACAGCGATGGCGACCCGCCCGGGCGGCGCGATCCGGAAGCTGCCGCAGCAGGGCCAGTAGGCGCCGGCGGCGACTCCTTTTCGCGCTGCGCTTCGATGGCCTTCGCGGCGGCGCCAAAGTGGCGCTGGACAAACCCCTCTTCCTTCTGCTTTAGCTTTTTCCGCCACACTTCCAAGTTCTTGACAAGATTCTGGGAAAGGTTATTGAAGCGGAACCGCTGAGAAAAATTCATATCCGCGCCGCGTTCCGAGTAGCGCTTGATCATTTGCTCGGCGCGCCACTGAATTTCCTGAGGCGGACGCTTGCGACCTCCGCCAAAGTACATGTCGTACTCGATCTTGAGCTGGCGGATGTCCTTTTCCAGCTGATTCAAATCTTCTTCGACGGTCGCCATTTTGCCTTCAGGGAAACATAGAGATGTTAGTGCCCCTGCCGGAATGCGTCAACCAGAACTAAAGATGATGTTTTGCCAAAGGCGGTTGCGCGGGGTTTCGCCGCTGTGCTCCAATACCAACAGCATGAAAAACCCTGCAAACAGTCCGCTGGCTGCGGCGTCGCTCTATCGGCAAATTCCGTCGGTGGATGAACTGATGGGACGTCCGCGCCTAGCGGAACTGGTGCAGCAGGCCGGGCGCGGGCTGGTGCTGAACGCGACCCGAAACGTCTTGGAAGGGATCCGCGCAGCGATCCATCGCAAACCGGAGACGGTGGAAAGCGCGTTGGACGCGGCTCGGATAGAAAAGCAAATCGTTAAAGAGGTACGGCAGGCGCTCGAGCCGTCGCTGCGGCCGGTGATCAACGCAACGGGCGTGGTGCTGCACACCAACCTGGGTCGCGCGCCCCTGGTGACGGCTGCGATCGAGCACATGCGGCAGACTGCCACCCAGTACTCCAATTTGGAATATGATCTGGACGCGCGCGCGAGGGGAAAGCGGGACGCGCACACCACGCAGCTGCTGACGAGCCTGCTTGGGGCAGAGGCGGCGATCGTGGTGAACAACTGCGCCGCCGCGGTTTTCCTGGTGCTGAATACCCTGGCGAAGGGCGCGGAGGTGATTGTGTCGCGCGGCGAACTGATTGAGATCGGCGACGGCTTCCGCATTCCAGAGATCATGGCAGAAAGCGGAGCAACGTTGCGGGAAGTGGGCACGACCAACCGCACGCGAGCGGCCGACTATGACAAGGCCATCAACGAGCGCACAAAGCTTCTGCTGCGCGTACACCCGTCGAATTTTCGCGTGGTTGGGTTTACAGAGCAGCCGACGCTTGTAGAACTGGTCGAGCTGGGAATGCGGCGGGGGCTGCCGGTCTGCGAAGACCTGGGCTCCGGTTGCCTGGCGGATCTTTCGCCACAGGGATTTGAAGAACCTCTGGCAGGGGCGAGCCTGGCGGCGGGCGCGACGCTGGTAACGTTCAGCGGCGACAAGCTGCTCGGCGGGCCGCAGGCGGGCATCATTGCCGGAAAGCGCGAGTACGTGGAGCGCGTACGCCGAAATCCAATGTTCCGCGCGTTGCGGGTGGACAAGCTGACGATTACGGCGCTCGAAGCCACGCTGCAAGCGTACTTGCGCGGGGCACTCGACGAGATCCCCGCACTGCGGATGATCCGCATGAGCGCTGAAGAAATCGGACGGAGGGCACGGGCGCTCGTCGAACAGTTGCGGCCGGAGTTGGCGACGGGGGAAGTAGAACTGGAAGTTCGTGACGGCTGGTCGGTGATTGGCGGAGGGTCCACGCCGCAGCAACAGCTTGCCACGCAAGTGATCACGATTTCGAGCGTGCGCTATTCCGCAGCGCGAATCGAGGCGCGGCTGCAGGAAAAATCACTGACCATTCCCGTGGTCGCACGCGTGGAAGACGACCGGCTGGTGATTGACTTGCGCACGGTCTTTCCCGAGCAAGAACAGGCACTTGCGGCTGCGCTGCGCGACGCGCTGCGCTAGACTCCCGCCATGCTCTCCTTTGCCGTTCGAGACGGAAAACTCCACAAGCAGGAAAAACAGATCCCCCGGCGGAAACCCGGGTGGGCCGTCGTGCGGGTGCGTCTAGCGGGCATCTGTAACACGGATGTTGAAATCCTGCGCGGGTATCATGAGTTTCATGGAACCCCTGGGCATGAGTTTGTGGGAGAGGTTGTGGATTGCGCCGAGCGAAGGTGGATCGGCCGGCGCGTGGTGGGCGAGATCAACATTGCGTGCGAAGGCCTGGGTCGGCGGACAAAATGCGACTTCTGCCGGCGGGGGATTCCGACGCATTGCGAGCACCGGCAGGTGCTTGGAATCATCGATCAGGACGGAGCATTTGCCGAGTATCTGACGCTGCCCGTGTGCAATCTGCACAAAGTGCCGGATGGAGTCAGCGACGAGCAAGCGGTCTTTGCCGAGCCGCTTGCGGCGGCATGCGAAATTCTTGAACAGGTGAGTATCCGGAATCACCACAAGGTGGCGGTGCTGGGCGATGGCAAATTGGCGCAATTGATTGCGCGCGTGCTCGTTGCCGCGGGACCGAGAGTAACGATGTTCGGCAAGCACGCCAATAAGTTGGCGCTGGCCCGGAAGGCCGGAATCGCCACGATCCGAGTGAGTGGCGAGGCGCGCGGCGCTTTGGAAGCCAAGAAGCGCTGGACGATGGTGGTCGAAGCGACGGGCTCGCCGGAGGGATTTGAACAGGCGCTGGCGATGCTCGAGCCGCGAGGGACGCTGGTGCTGAAGTCCACATTTCACGGTGCCGCAAGATTTGCAACGTGGCCGATTGTGGTGAATGAGATTAGCGTGGTGGGATCGCGCTGCGGGCCGTTTCGTCCGGCGCTGGAAATGCTGCGCCGCGGAAAAGTGGACCCGCTGCCGTTGATCAGCCGCGTGTTTCCGCTGCGCGAGGCAGCAGAGGCGATCTTCTACGCGCAGAGGCCGGGAGTGATGAAGGTGCTGCTGAGGCCGTAGGAGAAGAATTACAGGCGATTGATGACGGTGGCGACGCAGGCGGCGCCGAAGCCGTTGTCAATGTTGACGACGCTGACGTTGGAGGCGCAACTGTTCAGCATGGCGAGCAGCGCGGTCAGGCCGCCAAAACTGGCGCCATAACCGGTGCTGGTAGGCACAGCGATCACCGGCACGCCGACCAAACCGGCAACCACGCTCGGAAGCGCGCCCTCCATTCCAGCCACGCAGATAATCACACGCGCAGTAGTGAGCTTTTCGCGGTGGCTCATCAGCCGATGGAGACCGGCGACACCGACGTCGTAGAGCGACTCCACTCGGTTGCCCATGATTTGCGCAGTGATGAGTGCTTCTTCCGCGACGGGGATGTCGCTGGTACCGGCGGAGACGACGAGGATCGTTCCCTTCCCTGCGATTTTCGTGTTGCGGCGAATGGCAATGACGCCCGAGAGAGGATGGAACTTTGTTGCTCGGGAGATGCGGTGGACGGCGGAGTAAATGCGCCGGTCAGCGCGCGTGATGAGAATGTTCTGCTTTGACCCTTTCACGCGAAGCATGCTGCGGACGATCTGGGCGACTTGCTGAGGCGTCTTTCCGCGGCCAAAGATGACTTCCGCGTAGCCCTGGCGCAAGGCGCGATGGTGGTCGATCTTCGCGAAGCCGAGGTCTTCGAAGGGCATGTGGCGCAGGCGGTCGAGGGCCTGAGCAGTGGTCAGGCGTCCAGCGCGGAGCTGTTCCAATAGATTGCGGATGTCGCGTTCGTCCATGGGAGCAGAATTCTATCATCCGGCCTAGTTCAAATCCTTCGGCGACAACAAAAGAAATGAAATTCTAATAAGCTGGGGCGCAGCAAGCAGCGCCCCTACAATTGAGAAACTGTCGTTAAGGTGCGAGCGATTCTTGACTTTCGAGGAAGCGGCTGCCTAGACTGGCGGTTTGCACGAATGGAAATGAAGCTGACAGAAGGGAAAGTCATCACGGTTGGTGTGACCGGGGCGAGTGGAGCAGTCCTGGCGCAGGCGATGCTGCGCCTGCTCGAGGCCGATGCGCGCGTGGCCAAAGTTCATCTGGTGGTGACAGAAGCCGGGCAGAGGTTGCTGGCGACGGAGCTGGGAATTACGGCGCAAGAGCCAAAGCGGCTTCCGGCGATGATGACCGTCACGGACGCACAGAAATTCGAATACGTTTCCAACAAGGACATCGGGGCGGCCATCGCCTCGGGAAGCTATCCGGTCGATGCCATGGTGGTGATTCCCTGTTCCGTGGGGACACTGGCCTCGATTGCGTGCGGAACCAGCGACGACTTACTGGCGCGCGCAGCAGACGTTTGCCTAAAAGAGAGCCGGCGGCTGGTGCTGTGCGTGCGCGAGACGCCGCTGAACCGAATCCACCTGGAAAACATGCTGCGGGCGCAAGCGGCGGGTGCGGTGATCATGCCAGTGATTCCGTCGTTCTACCACGGGCCGAAGACGATTGAAGATCTGGTGGCACAGTACGTCTATCGCGTGCTGGCGCAGATGGGCTTGCCACAAGTGATGCAGTATCAGTGGACAGGAAAACCAGAAAGCAAGAAATAAGAATGGCCGCAAGCAAAATTAAGACAACGCTCGAAATGATCAAATTTGAGCACTCGGTGTTTGCGCTGCCGTTTGCGCTGACCGGGGCTTTGCTCGCAGCGCGTTATGCGGGCGCAACGCCGGCCTGGCCGACGTGGCAACAGATTGGTTGGATCATCGTGGCCATGGTGGGCGCGAGGTCGGCGGCAATGACCATCAACCGCATCGCCGACTTGCATTACGACCGGTTGAACCCGCGGACGCAAAACCGGCCGCTGGTGACCGGCGCGCTTTCGCTGCAATACGCGTGGATGTTTACAGCGCTTGCCGCAGCAGTGCTGGTGCTAGCGGCGTGGCAACTGAGTCCGCTGGCGCTGAAGCTTTCCCCTGTGGCGCTGCTTGTGCTGTTTTTCTATTCGTACACGAAGCGGTTCACAGCGTGGTCACACGTGGTGCTGGGGTTTTGCCTGGGAATTTCGCCGGCAGCAGCGTGGATTGCAATTTCCGGCAGCTTCGATACGCGGATGTTGATCCTCTGCGCCGCGGTGACGCTGTGGGTGGCGGGTTTTGATGTGCTGTATGCGTGCCAGGACATCGAATTCGATAAACAGGTGGGGCTGCACTCGATCCCGAAGCAGTACGGAGTTGCACGGGCACTCTTGATGGCGCGCGGAATGCACGTGGTGATGGTCACGCTGCTCGGATGGCTGGCGCGGAGCTTTGCGATGCCGTGGCCGTCGTGGGCGGGAATTGCCGTTGTTGCCGGGCTGCTGGCGTACGAACATCGGCTCGTCAAACCGAACGACTTGAGCCATCTGGATGCTGCATTTTTCACAGTGAACGGCTATATTAGTGTTCTGTTCCTCTTTTTCTGGGGCGCGGCAGTTTACGTGTCACAACCTTAGGGGACTTGAGCCGGAAATGGCGGAACTCCAGATTAACGATGCGCGGCTGAAGTCAATCGCCGAAAAGGTGCTGGCCGGAGTGCGTCTGAGCGCGGAAGACGGCGTTGCGCTCTACAGAACCAACGACCTGCTGGCCGCCGGCTGGCTGGCCAATTACGTGCGCGAGAAGCGGCACGGCAACATCTGCTACTTCAACATCAACCGGCATATCAATCCGACCAATGTCTGCGTGGCACATTGCCGGCTGTGCGCGTTCGGGCGCGACCCCGATGCAAAGGGCGCATACACCTACGCGCTGGAAGAAATTTGGCAGCGCGCGGCGCAGGGCGTGGCGGAAGGCGCGACGGAGTTCCACATCGTCGGCGGCCTACACCCAGATCTCCCCTTTTCGTATTTTACTGATTTGCTGCGCGGGCTGAAGCAGCGCTTTCCGTACGTGCATCTGAAAGCGTTCACCATGGTGGAGGTGCAGTACTTCGCGAAGATTGCGAAACTGTCCATCGCAGACACTTTGCGGGCCATGAAGGATGCGGGAGTTGATTCGCTGCCCGGTGGCGGCGCGGAAATTTTCAACCCGCGCGTGAGGAAAGTAATTTGCGACCACAAGACGTCAGGTCAGATGTGGCTGAACATCGCGCGGACGGCGCACCAGTTGGGGCTGCGGTCCAACGCCACGATGCTGTATGGGCACATCGAGTCGGAAGAAGAGCGCGTGGAGCACTTGCTGTTGTTGCGCGAGCTGCAGGACGAGACGCATGGCTTTGTGGCGTTCATCCCGCTCGCGTTTCATCCGGAGAACACCGCGCTGAGCCATGTGCCGAAACCGACGGGCTTCGACGATTTGAAAAACATCGCTGTCTCCCGGCTGTTGCTGGACAACTTCGACCACATCAAAGCGTACTGGATCATGCTGACGCCGCGGATTGCGCAGATCGCGTTGCGGTTTGGAGCGGACGACCTGGACGGCACGGTAATTGAAGAAAAAATCTACCACGACGCCGGAGCGACCACCGAGCAGTTTACGCCGCGCGCCGAGTTGGAGCGGCTGATCCGCGAAGCGGGGCGCGTGCCCGTGGAGCGCGACACTTTGTACAACCCGGTGGACCGCTCGAAGCTGCCACCCGTTGCAGCGCACAATGCGGGCGATCCTTCACTCGTCTCTCACACACTCAACGTCTGAACATCCCCCGCACCCGACCCGTGCTGAAGATTTACCGAAAGGCGGAGCGTTGCCAGGCGGAACCGCCGGGGCCCCGCGACTTAGGAGGCAAGATTAAGCGCCATAGCAGCAGAGCGTAGAACGGGCCGTAAGTGAGCCAGAGGTAGAACGGCTGGAAATGCCAGGCACCCGTTGCCTGGAAGTCAATCAGCACGTGATAGGAAAGAAATTGCAGCACGGTGAGAAGCAGCCACGCGGGGTTAGGGAAAAAGGCGATGAACGGCAGCAGCCACGTGAAATACCAGGAGAAAGCATTAGGCGAAAGCAGCACGATGGCGCCGAACAAAATGCAGGCAGCACGGATGCTATCCGTTCGGCGAACTGCGGCCCAGATGGAAAGACCCGCGACGACGCCGGCGCCGATGCCTCCCGCAACCTGTGATGAGCCGGTGAACCAGGCGAGAAGCGCGAAGAGGCTCGCGTTGTTGTGCTGCCAGCGCGATTGATAGTAGGCAAGACTGTCCAAGAGCTGCGGCCAGGCAGATCGAAAGGGCCAAGTGCAAACAGCGGCCAGAGCAAGTGCTGCCAGCGCGTTGAGCCATCCCCAAAGCGACCGCGGCCAGCCCACACGGCGCAGCCAAAGCGGAAAAAGCACAATGGGAAATACCTTTACCAGCGCGCCGGCGGCGAGCACCAACGTTGACAGAGTGCCGCGCCCCCGTATAATCAGCAAGCAGGCAGCGAAGACGGCGGCAATTGCCAGCGCGTCGTGGTGGCCGCTGGCGGCGTATTCGATCACCACCAGAGGATTCCACGCGTAAATGGCAAGCGTGATATTCCTGCCACCTGAAAATCGTACCCAGCTTGCGAGCATCCCCACCAGGAGCAGGTCTGCGAGCAGGAACGGAAGCTTGAACGCCACTGGTCCGGGGAGGAACCGGTAGCCGAGCCGCCAGAGCAGCTCGGAAAGCGGCGGGTAAATAGTGGGAATGTCGCGACCAGGGACGGCATTCCAATTGGCATCGCGAAGGGGAGCAAGACGCGGGTCGTCCGGGCGAATGGAATAGGGATTGTAGCCGGCTTGCTGGACGCGGCCCTCCCAACGATAGCGCTGGATATCCTCGGAAAGCGTCGGGGCAAGAGGAAACAGAACAAGACGGAACAGCAACGCGCCAAGCAAGATGCACCAGAAGGCAGATGGCACGTCGTCCGATGCTTCGAAGAAATAAAGTGCAAGCAGGTAGATGGCTCCCGCAGCAAGCCCGATGGCAATGGTCTCCACGACATAAAGCTTCAGGTCGCCGAGCCGCCGGAGGCCTTCAAAGAGAAGACCAAGCACGACGAGGCAAAGCGCGGCGAGCAGCACCTGGCGCGGTGCCAGAGATTTTTGCAGAGCGATTTCGAAGGAGCGCAGACGGTCTAACATTCATTTCCAATGCAAGCATTTCGAATGCATGCATTCTCAATGCAAGCGGGAGCAGATGAGTGGTGTGGTGGCTTCATCATGTGGCGTTTCTCATTCAGCCGGGTCAAAACCCGGTGCAAAACTATTTCCGCAAGCTGGTCGGTCCTGACCCGTTCCGCGGGCTCTACCATTTGAACTGGTTCGACCTTGCAGTGATGATCCCGTACTTCCTGGTGCTGGCCGTGCTGGCAATGTACGGACTGCACCGTTACTGGCTCGTCTTCCACTATTTCAAATACAAGCACAATCTGCCCGGCGCGCCGCCCGCGGTCGCCGAATGGCCCAAGGTTACCATACAGCTTCCCATCTTCAACGAGCGGTACGTGATCGAACGGCTGGTGGAAGCAGCGGTGAAGTTCGATTATCCGCGAGAGTTGATGCAAATCCAGGTGCTGGACGATTCCACCGATGAGACACGCGAGATTGCACGAGCCTGTGTGGAACGGCACCAGGCGATGGGCGTGCCTATCCAATATCTGCACCGCACCAACCGCGCCGGCTACAAGGCCGGAGCGCTTGAAGAAGGACTGAAAACGGCTGCGGGCGAGTTCATTGCCATCTTCGACGCGGATTTTCTCCCGCCAGCAGATTTTCTGCGGCGAACGCTGCCGTTTTTTCTTGCGCCCAGTGCAATGGCTTCCGACCCGTTGAAAATTGGGATGGTGCAGGCGCGGTGGACCTATCTGAACAGCCGCTATTCGAAACTGACGGAGATCGAGACCATCCTGCTCGACGGGCACTTCGTGATCGAACACGGCGCACGCTCGCGCCGCGGCACATTTTTCAATTTCAACGGCACGGCGGGAGCATGGCGCCGCGCGGCAATCGAAGACGCTGGCGGATGGGAGCATGACACGCTCACCGAAGATACCGACCTGTCCTACCGCGCACAGCTCCGCGGCTGGAAGTTTCTTTACCTGCCGGAAATCGAGTGTGTTTCCGAGTTGCCGGTGGAGATGAACGCGTTCAAGGCACAGCAGGCGCGCTGGGCGAAGGGACTGATCCAGGTAGCGAAGAAAATTCTGCCGCGCATGTTCCGCTCCGACCAACCGTGGCACGTAAAGGCTGAAGCATTCTTCCACCTGACAGCAAATATCAGCTACCCGTTAATGATTCTGCTTTCGACCATGCTGCTGCCCGCAATGATCGTGCGGTTTTACCAGGGCTGGTTCCAAATGCTGGTGATTGACCTGCCGTTGTTCTTGGCTTCGACGTGCTCGATTTCCAGCTTTTATCTGGTGGCGCAGCGAACGCTGTATCCGAAAACATGGAAGCGGACATTTTTCTATTTGCCGTTTGTAATGGCGCTGGGGATCGGCATCGCCGTGCGCAATGCGTTGGCTGTACTGGAAGCGCTGGTCGGCAAACAATCGGAATTTGCGCGGACGCCGAAATACCGCATCGAAGGACAGCAAGACCACTGGGCCAAGAAAGCGTACCGCAAGCCATCGGGGCTGCTTCCCTACGTGGAGGTTTTGCTCGGGCTTTATTTTGCGGTGACTGTGCTGTACGCCATCCAGAATGAAAATTATGCCACGGTGCCATTCCTGCTGCTGTTTGTGTGGGGCTATCTGTACACGGGGTTGATGTCACTCGGGCAAGGTTACTTCGAGCGCTTGCGGTTCAAAGTAGAGCCGCCGGAAGAGCTCACGTCACGCGCAGCATCAAGTGGCGCGCCGAGCTTCTAGAGAATTGCGTCCTCGAAAATCGTGTTTATGATAACGGGGCTTATCGGAGGTTGAAACATGGAAGCAGGAAAGGACAAAACGACGAGCGGAGTGCCGGTAGCCGAGGCGTTTCGGGTGGGTGAATTGGTGAGCTATCAGGAAGGGTCGGTGGTGAGCCGGCAAATCGTGAAGCAGGAGAAGGGCAACGTCACGCTTTTCGCGTTTGACGAGGGGCAGGGACTGAGCGAGCATACGGCGCCGTTCGACGCGCTGGTGCATGTGATCGAAGGCGAAGCGGAGATTACAATTGCGGGAAAACCGATTCGCACGAAGACGGGCGAAATGGTGGTCATGCCCGCGAACCAGCCGCATGCGTTGAAGGCAGCCAGCCGGTTCAAAATAGTGCTGACGATGATCCGGGCATGAGTCAAAAAGGAATGCAACTACTCGCACTCATTCGGAGGGGACGATGAACTTCCAAAACTGCAAGCGAGCGGCCGTCTTTGCATTGCTAGTCGCACTTTTGGCGGCGGTGGCCGCGCCTGCGTTGGCGCAGCGAAAAGCGCTGACCGTGGAACGCATCTATGGACCCGGGCCGAGCCTGAGCGGATCGTTAACGCAAGGACTGCAATGGAGTCCGGACGGAAAATTGTTGAGCTACCTCCAGCGCAGCGGGCAAGGACGCGAGGCCAAGACCGACATTTGGGTGCTGGATGTCGCGAGCGGTGAGCGGCGCATGCTGCTCGATTCAGCCAAGATTCAGGCGCTGGCGCCCCCCTCAACTGAGCCAGCAGGGACCGGAAGCCAGGCCACGGGCCTTGGACGCGTCACTCCGCAACGCTATCAGTGGTCTCCGAAGGGCGATGCGCTGCTGTTTGTTTCGCAGGGAAACCTCTTCTGGTTCGACCTGAAGACGCAGGAAGGCAAGCGTCTGACGAGCAGTAAGGAAGCTGCCGAGGATCCCAAGTTTTCTCCGGATGGAAAGACAGTGAGCTTTGTGCGCAGCTACAACCTGTGGGTGGTGGACATCACGACTGGCAAAGAAAGGCAATTGACGAGCGATGGGAAAGAGGAGTTGCTGAACGGGAAGCTGGATTGGGTCTATCCGGAGGAATTGGGAATCCGCACCGGCTACTGGTGGTCGCCGGACTCATCGCAGATCGCCTTTCTGCAAATGGACGAGAAGAATGTGACGCGATATCCGATCGTAAATCTCCTTACCTATACCGGAGAATCGGAAATGGGGCGGTATCCAAAAGCGGGAGATGCGAACCCGGTGGTGCGGGTTGGCGTGATTTCCGCAAAAGGCGGAGCGCCGCGCTGGATGGACACCGGCGCGGAAAAAGATATCTACCTGCCGCGCGTGAATTGGCTGCCGGATGGGAAGCGGCTGTTGATCCAGCGCCTGAACCGCGCACAAACCAAATTGGAATTACTGCTTACGGACGTTGCCAGCGGAAAAGGACAGGCAATTCTGACGGAGGAGGACAAACATTGGGTCAATGTTACGGACGACTATCATCTCTTTGCGGATGGAAAGCGATTGTTGTGGGCGAGCGAGCGCGACGGGTTCAATCACTTCTATCTTTATGACATGAGCGGAAAGTTGCTGAAGAGGTTGACGAGCGGCGAGTGGGAAGTGACGTCACTGGTTCGTGTGGACGAGAAAAACGGCGCAGTGTATTTCAACGGGGCAGAAAAGACGTTGCTCGAAAGCCACCTGTACCGCGTCGCGCTCGAGGGAGGCGCGCCGGTGCGGCTGACGAAGGAAGATGGATCGCACGGAATTAACATGTCTCCCGACGCGGCGTACTACGTGGACACTTGGTCCACGGCAATGACGCCGGCGAGGCAGGATTTGTTTCGCGCCAATCCCGCTGGGGCGGGACGTGCGCACGTGATCAACGAAAACAAGGTCGCTGAGCTTGCGGAGTACGGACTTTCTCCGACGGAGTTCCTCAAAGTGCGCGGCGCCGACGGCACGGAGCTGAACGCATCGATGATCAAGCCGCTGGATTTCGATGGGTCGAAGAAATATCCCGTGCTGGTGAATCTCTACGCCGGGCCACATGCCCAAAGCGTTCGCAACGCCTGGGGCGGCGCCAATTTCCTGTGGCACCAAATGATGGCGCAAAAGGGCTACATCATTTTCGTCGTGGATAACCGCAGCGCGAGTGGGCGGGGACACGTGTCGGAAGTAATCGTCCACCGAAAATTCGGCGAGACGGAACTGGCGGACCAGCTTGCCGGCGTGGCGTACTTGAAATCGCTGCCTTACGTGGACGGCGCGCGCATCGGCATTTGGGGTTGGAGTTACGGCGGCTACATGACGTGCTTCGCGATGCTGAATGGCGGCGATGCGTACAAAGCGGGATTTGCTGGGGCGCCGGTGACCGACTGGCGTCAGTACGACACAATCTACACGGAACGCTACATGGGTCTGCCGAAGGATAACGCGGAAGGATACAAGCAATCATCGCCCGTGACGCACGCGGCCAAGCTGAAGGGCAAGCTGCTGATTGCTCACGGCACGGGCGACGACAACGTACACTTCGGTAACACGGTGCAGTTGATGGAGGAGTTCATCAAGGCCGGAAAGTATCCGGAAATCTTTTTTTACCCCGGGCGCGGCCACGGCATCGGTGACCCGACGGCACGGCTGCACCTGTTCCGCAAGGTGACGCAGTTTTTCCTGGACAATTTGTAGGCCCCTGACAATCAAAAGGGGCGCCGTA
Organism: uncultured Acidobacteriaceae bacterium; assembly: GCA_964542805.1. Taxonomy (GTDB): domain Bacteria; phylum Acidobacteriota; class Terriglobia; order Acidiferrales; family UBA7541; genus JACQDE01. Next base: position 9,563 of record CAZIWR010000004.1, on the reverse strand, counting down.
AGCAGCGCCCCTACGACCGAACATTTGTAATTCCACAACATCACCAGCGAACGCGGACGCGGTAGCGCAGGACCGATGTGCCATCCTTGACGACGGGCACTTGGAACTTCGCGGCCCACGCTGAGGTCTTCGTCCACTTGTAGGTGGACTCGATCATCTGCCAGTCCCCGCCGATGGGCTCATTCACTTCTACTGTAATGGGCGAATCCTTGTGATTGCGCAGGGTGATTTCAAACTCCATTTCGTAGAGGCGATCGCTTAGCTTTTTCCAGTCGGTCTGCTTGCGTTCGCAGACCACGTCGAACGCATTGCCGATGTGCAGGCTGAGCATTTCGTCCTTCGGCGTGTGGTTGATGCGGTCTTCGCCAACGAATTGAACGCCGCCCTTGGAATCTGCCTGGTAAACGCGCACGACACCTGCTGGCATGGGCATGCCCAGTCCGGATTTTTCGTCGTTTTTGAATTTGTAAAACACCTGCACGACATCTTTCAGCGGCGAACCGGGATGCTGATAGTTGTGGTAGTAGAACTGCTGACCTTCGACGACGAAGAGTTTTTCAACGGGCACGCCGGTACCGCTCAGCAGATTGATCTGCTTGGTTTCTTTGTCGGCGATGGAAGTGCGGCGGCCCAAGCTGTAGAGGTGATACTCGGAAAAAGCCTCCTGAGCGAACTGTTTTGCCGGGGCCGCATCGGCCATCATTCGAGCGGCTTTGGCTTCTGACACACCATATTGATTCTGGACGCGGTGCAGGTCTCCGGCGACGAGTTGGAGTTTTGTGTTGCGATACGAGGTGCCACTATTGTTGGTCAGAGTCACCCAGCCGTCGAGATCGGCGGCGCTGCTCTCGCGGCCGACAGTGAGCACGTAGTCGGAGTTCCACGCCATGTTGCCTGCGAGATAGGAAGCTTCAATGCGGTGACGGCGCGCGCCGGTGTTGTCCAACGTCCAAACAAGAGTAGGGCGGCTGAAGAGATTGTCCGGCAATTCGGGGAAGCGGATGTGGTCGGCGTTCATGCCGGTGACGATTTCGTTGCCGATTTTCCAGACGGGCCCATTGTTGTAAGCCAGCAACAGGGCTTTTACTTCCTCCGTCTTCATGGTGCCGTCTTGCTGGCGCATGCGCACGAGCGTGACTTCGCGTCCGACATATTTTTGCAGCAGGCGCTGCGGATCGAGGAGGTCGTATTCATAGTTCTGCTCGAGAACGCCGAGGTGCGCAGGCTCCGTGAGCGAGCGGAAGTGCACGGTGGCAGGATTCACGGACGCGGCGATGTCCATGAAACGCAAATCGAAAATCCCGCCGGGCAATGAGACCTGGCGGACATCGCGGACCAGCGCGATATTGGAGTTGTAAACGGTGACGGCAAGATCCACTTGATCGTCGAGCGTGCTGCCGGGATGCTGGTCTTCCTTCGCGGGCGGAGCCGCGACAACCGGGGTCACTGCGAGCCGGTTTACCAGAAATGGCGTGACTGCAAGAGCGCTCACCAGCAAGACTGTCCAAAGCAACCTGTGTGTCATTTCAAGACGCATTTTATTCCTCCCTGAATTTCTGCCTTCCACTCTTAGAACGAGGGAGGCAGAATTTCTTGCAGGGAGGCTAAGAAAAGAAGGCGAGCAGGCGCGGGGGTAAATCCCACGCTACAAGATGTTGAGAGAACCAAACTATGAAGAGGCAATCTGCGGGAAGAATCAGCGGGCGCGCCAGTGCGCACCGGCGTCGCGAGTCTCGAAGGTGCGGCCATCGGCGCCGATCAGGGTGGCGCTGAGCTGGTCGCTCGCCTTCACGAAAATGATGTCGCCCTTCGTAGGCGCAGGAATGCGTTCCCAGTTTTCGCCACCATCGGTCGTGCGGAGCAGCACGCCGTTGCTGCCGCCGACCCAGCAAATGTTCTCGGAAGGCGCCGAGCCGGAAAGGAAGGATTCCTGTACGGGGCTTTTCTGAGTTTCCCAAGTTTTGCCGGCATCGCGGGAGCGTTCAATTCGACCGGCGGAACCGAGGCGCCAGAGCACCTTCGCGTTTGGCGTGGTGACGATGAACTCGCTGGGCGCGGCGCGAAGCTTGGAGGCGGATTGCGGCGCGGTTTGCAATGCGTAACGACCAGGCGCAGCGTCCTGCCGGTCAGCAGCGCTTTCCTTCTTGAGAGCGGCTTGTTCTTTGGCCCTGCCCCCTGCTGGCGCCTGCGCCACAGGCTCCTTTGTGTCGGCTACAGCGATGGCGCGATCCTGTTTCTGAGCACCCAGAATGCCCGCTTCGGCGCCCTGCGAAGGCGCGGCTTGCGCGCCCGCCGGAATTACGCCGGACACAGCGGGAGCCATCGGTTGCGCAACGACGCGGTTTTCGGCGGCAGCAAATTGCTTCTCCTCATCAGCCGGTTTCGGCATCGCGCGGCCGGTAACTGAACCAGCAGCACCCTCTGCTGAATGCACGCCTTTGTCCTTTAGAGTTTGTGCGACACGCGCAGATTCCAAAGCCGCAGTTACATTCTTGCGCTGGAGTTCGTCCAATTCGCTGCGGGTCTTCTCTTTCGATGGCACCGAAAGGGATTTCGTTTCCGCGCCTGTATCCGGCGCAGCGTCAGTTTTCGCCGGTTTGGAATCAACCGACTTTTGCGGCTCTGCGACCGCCGGGGTCGCCGCTTCTCGTTTGGCCATTAATTCCCCACCACCATTTGAGGCGGTGGGAGCGCGCATAGTCTGGTAGGAAACGAAGAACACAAGAACGACGACGGCCGCGCCGACCGGAGCCATCCAGCGCCAATCCCAGAGCCAAGAGATCGCGGGTTTCTTCTCCACAGCCGGCGTTGCCACCGAAGCGGGCTCGGAACGCGCCAGCGTAGCCAGTTGCTGCTGACAGCGCAAACAGGCCGAGAAGTGCAATTCGCATTGGGAAATCTCGGCGGCGGTGATCGAGCGGTCGAAATAAGCCGCGAGGGTGGCCGCATCCGGACACACTTGCCCGGTTGAAGCAAAAGGCCACACACTCTTGCGCTTCAGCATCCCCGCCATGGCTTTATCGGGCTTTTGTTCGTCCGCCATTGCAGTCCTCATGCGGGGGGATAAACCCCCCGCTACAACCTAGAACGTCCGCCACGCGATTTCTTGCATTGGCACGTATTCCCCGGCACTTAGTCCCGCTCCGAAAGTGCGCGAGTCAAATCGAAAGGCCATTCTTCCATGGCATATTCATAGCACAGGCGGATCTGCGCGTCGCTCAGCCGCTTTTCTGCGCGCAGCGCGCGCTCCACCTGCTTGCGCAGCTCCCGGCGAGTGCGGTCCAGATGGCGCGAAGCGGTGGCCTCGTGCTCGCCGAGCAAGCGCCCAATCTGTGCTAGCGTGAGATCCTGGACGTAGTAATAGGCCAGGCGCAGGCGATCGCGGGACGGAAGGGCACCCAATGCTGCCGTCAACGTGACTTGCAGCAGGCTCAAATAGCGCGCGCGGTCGGGGTCGCTCTCGAATCCGCCAGAGACGGACGCGCGAATTGCCGAGACCTCCTGTTCTGACCGTTCATCATCGAGCGATTCCGTGCGCCTGGAGGCGCGGACGAAATCCACAGACCTCTGGGAAAGAATGGCGCGCAGCCAGGTGGAAAGCTTGCTGCGGCCATGGAAATAATCGAAGAGTGATCGACGCTCGCCGGTTCCCTGCTCGCTTCCGCTGCGGCCGGCGCCGAACAGCTCACCGTAGAGAGAGTCTGCGAGCTCGCGGGCGGCGGCCTCGTCATGGCGGCAAATGGCCCGCGCAGCAGAATAAAGATCCGAACGGAACCGGGAGACGAAGTGTTCCCAAGCGGATTCAGATGCCTCGCGACAGGCGGTAGCCAGAGCCAAATCCTCGATGTAGAGGGAATCAAGATACGTCGCCACATCCGCACGCGTCGGAGTGGAGTCGCGAAAGCGGCTCGCGACGCTGCGCTCGAGCGCGTTTACGAATTGGATGCGAGAGACACCGCCAAAGGCAGACGCGGACGCCTGCGCCCTTTGAAAGAGCTTGTCGATGCAGGACGCGTGAGCTTCGAGAAGTCTATCGGCGCCGGGCATGGTCATTCGTTGGATGCAGTCAGGGAATACAGAGGACGCTAGCAGTAGCGGTCGGTCGGGTTTCCGGTGTCCATCTGTGGGTGAGTGTTTCAGATTTGCGGCTCGGTGTCCAGCGTTTTGTTGGACACTGCGGGGCTTCGGTGTCCGTGGGGCGTGCCTTCCTCGATAATGGCGCAGGTGTACCCTTCGAGGCTCAGGGCGATGCGGTTTGCGGCCGCCGGCGCGGGGCGCGGTTCAGCCGGCGGGCGGTTCGCCGATGTAGAGCACGCGTCGGCCGTGCACGAGGCTGCTGGTGCTGCGCTGTTGCTTCTGGCGGCGCTCCTGCGTGCCGAGGAACACCGTGGAGGGGATGTGGCGCACGCGGCGGTCGGGGCCGTTGTAGAGGGGTCGGGGTTCGGGTGGGGCGACTTCTGGCGGGGGTTGTTCGCGTTCGAGCGGCCCGGGGGCGGGCTCGGGCGCGGTGGCTGGGAGCGGTTCTCTGAGGCCGCGCACCAGCTCGAGGGTGTTCGTGCAGAGTTCGATTTCGTAGGGCGTGAGGACACCGAGTTGCGGGTGCTCCTTCGGGGTTCTCTCCTTTCGTTCTTCGTGCATGTCTAGCAGCTGCATGGCCTCGCGGATCAGGCGCGGCGCGGAGCGCAGCAGCGGGGAGGGTTTGCCGCGTGCGCTGCGCTTCATGGCTTTGCGCAGCAGGCCGGGCAGTGCCTTGGCGTACTCCAGCGCGGCGAGTTCAACGGCAGCGGGGCCGCTCTGCTCCGCAGGAAGGGCCGCACCCTTGCCGTTCGCTGTGCGGTGTCCTGCGCGCTTAGCTCGGCGTCGGCTTGTCGCTCGGCGGCCCGAACTCCTCTGAGCACTCATGGCCGCAGTGTACTCGATTTGACCTGGTGCTACGACTCCAGCAGGTGTCGAATCGTGCACCAGCGGGGTTCCTGACTCGAGTTTTTTGGACTCCGTTGCCTCCACAGGGGCTTTTGATGTTGAAGGACACCGTGCGGCGCGCAGCAGCGCGCAACGGGGGCGCGGGGTGCACCCCGCCTAAACCGCACCGCCAGCACTGGCGGCGCGGCGCGAGCAGCTAGCGGGCTGGCGACGAAGGACGCGAGGGAGCGAGCGACTAGCGAAGCGAGCGAAGCCTCTACAACCCGCTGAGCAGCGCATGGCGACGCGCAGCGGAGCCGGTCTGCGCGCATGCGAAGCGGAAAGCGCCTGCCCGCCTGCCGCGACGCGAGCCGCGCATGACACCGTGCGAGTGAGCGAACGAGTGCGGTGAGCGAACGAGCCACCACGAACAGCGCGGCGAGAAGTGCTGGCGGGTGCTGGGCGCGGGGATTTGCGACGGACAGCGAGGGCGCACCGGTCAACGATTGGACGCGGATGACCGTGCGCCCGAGCGTGCTGGCCGGAGCAAACGCGAGGTGCCCGCAGCCGGTAGGCGAGGACACCGAGCGCCGCGCCAGACCGAAGCCGCGCACGGGCAGCGGCCATGCAAGGCGAGCGCGGAAACTGCGCGAGCCGTGGCGCTGATGGCCGCTGACGTGCGGCGGCTGAGCACCGCATAGAGCCAGCGGACGGAGGCGACTGCTCACCGCCGCAGCGTCTAGCGGAGGCGGGGCGATGGTGTGGGCGTCCGAGTGCTGGCGCTTCACGGCGAACCCGCGCGGCAGTGCCGCTGGCCGCTGGCCTGAGGGTTTCTTCCAGGTGTCCAGCGGCTGGCGGCAGCCGCGCGCGTGAGCCGGAGTGCGGTGGGCGTCCGCGAGGGCGGCGCTTCAGTGGCGGCGGCTTTTCCACCATTCTCTGAGCTGCATGAGAATCATCACGGCGCTCACCAGCAGCAGGAGTTGGCCGACGAGGATGCCGATTTCTCTCACGCCTTCACCTGGGGGCAGGGCGCGAGCGCGTCGTGCTGGAAGCAGGTGTGGGTGATGAGGTTTTCGGTGAACTCGATCAGGTGGCGTCGTTCGAAGGCGTCCTGCGTGCTGTGCAGGACACCGCCGCAGAAGCAGCAGCGGGTGCGCGTGTCGAGCGCGTCTTCGAAGACGGTGAAGGCGAAGGTGCGGAGCTTCATGTTCGGGTGCAGTTTCAATTGTTCGTTCTCTCCCGTGGGGTCGGTCATGGTGTGGCCTCCTTTGTTGGCCGGGCGAGGGGCCGCGCAGGGTCCCCGGCTTTTGCGGTTCCCTGCGTGGTGTCCTCGCGGAATAGCTGCGGCTGGAGCGGTTGTCCGCTCAAATCGCGTGCCGCTCGGCGCAGCGCTGCGATGTGTTTTTTGTAGGTGGTGGTGTGGAAGTGGGGGCACTCGCAGCGGCGGCACTCGGTGCCGCCTGCTACGGTGTCCCGTTCGGTGGGGAAGATGCCGCCGTGTGCGTGGTGGTCGATTTCGATATGACCGCATCGGCATCGGCTCATTGCTTCACCTCCGTTTTTGGTGTCCATAGTTGGGCGAGGATGGGGCGGAGCACGTCGGGCTTGTGGCCGACGCAGTAGCGGATGGTGGCTCCTAGGCTGCGGTGTCCAAGCAGTTGCTGGACTGCGCGCAGGTCGTTGGTTAGGTCGAGGGTGGCGCTGGCGGTGGTGCGGCGCAGGTCGTGCGCGGTGACTTCGGCGGGGACACCGGCGCGGGCTTTGAGTCTGCGCCAGCGTCCTTCGATGGTGTGCTTTTTCAGCGGGTGTCCGTTTTGCCAGCGTTGCAGGAAGGGCATGGCCGGATCACCGAAGTCGGGCGCGGATTCGAAGATGGCTGCGAGGTCGTCGGGAACGGGGAGGGTGTTGGGTTCGCCCGTCTTTTTGCGGGTGAAGGACACCGTTCGGGCTTCGGCGTTGTAGTGGGCGGCGCTGAGGGTGCGCACTTCGTTTTGCGCGAGTGCCAGGGCCACGGTGAGGCGCAGCCAGACGCGCATCCACGGATCGGCGGCGGCGTGCAGGGCGTCGAGCTGCGCTGGTGTGGCGACGATTTGGCGGACGTTGGGGTAGGGCACGCGAGGCACGCAGCGTGCGAGGCCTTTGCTGTTGGTGGTGTCCTCGTACCAGCGCAGGGTTCGGCGTAGCGCGGCGGCGCGGCTGTAGGTCGTGCTGCGGGCGTAGCGCGCTTTCCAGCGCTGCACGAGGGCTTCGATGTGGAGCGGGGTCATGCTCCACGTGGGCACGTCTCGGACTAGGCGGCTGAGTTCGAGCGCCGCGAAGCGGCGGTTGTCGAGCGGCGCGAGGGCTTCCGCGTAGGCTTCGAGGACATCGCGCGCGGACCCGAGCCGTGGGCTTTTTTTGCGGCGGTCTGGCGCTGCATCTTGGAGGCGTGCGCGAGGGCTGCTTTTTTGGTGGGGAAGGCCTTGCGGAGGCGGCGGCCTTTTTCGTTGCGCCAGTCGGCGAGGAACTTACCGAAGCGTTTCTGCATTGGACACCATCGGGACACCGGGCTTGCGCTGGCCGCGCTGGTGGCGTCGTTCCTGACCGTTGGATGCAGTCAGGGAATCATACCGCAGTCCGGGATGTGTGGAGCAGGCAGGCTTCGACACCGAGCCGCATCTCGAAGCGCCGGGGATGGTCGAATTTCGTAACAAAATGGGCTGCTGAATCGTCTGTTGGTGAGGAGGGTGACTTTCAACAGCCCTCTGCCCCAGACATTGAAATTTTTTGTACCAGAAGCGCCCAGGCGGAGTAAGATTTGCCGGACCAAATGGAGGAGACGGGCCATCCCGCAGCGCGGGATAAACCGGAGGAACCGATGTCCAAGCGAAAACCGGATGAGCAGAAGGGACTCTCGCGCCGCAGCTTTTTGAAGACGACCGGCGCGGCTGTGTCGGCCGGAGTGGTGAGCGGAGCGGCGGCGGAGCTGCTGAACGCCCAAGCGCCGGCGAAAAGCAATTTGTCGGGGCCGGGTGAGATACCCATCACGCTGCGGATTAACGGCACGGCGCGCAACCTGAGCGTGGAGCCGCGCGTGACGCTGCTGGACGCGTTGCGCGACCGGCTGGACCTGACTGGAGCAAAGAAAGTGTGCGACCGCGGCACCTGCGGCGCCTGCACGGTGCTGGTGGACGGCAAGGCCGTGTATGCCTGCTCGATGCTGGCGATTGAGGCGCAGGGGCGGGAGATCCTCACCATCGAGGGCATTGCGCCGGAAGGCGAACTGCACCCCATCTCGGCGGCGTTTGTGGAGAACGATGCGCAGCAATGCGGATTCTGCACTCCGGGCTTCGTGATGGCATGCAAAGCGTTTCTCGACAAAACTCCGAATCCGACGGAAGCGCAGGCGAAGAAGGCACTGGGCGGAAACCTGTGCCGGTGCGGCACGTACATCGGCGTGCGGGCGGCCGTGCTGGACGCCGCGGCGCGCATGAAGGGAGGGCGTTAAGCCATGGCCTCCGAAAAATGGCCCGAAGCAGGAAAGCGCAGTCTGATTGGCAAGCGCGTTACGCGGCTGGACGGCGCAGTGAAGTCGTCCGGCCGGGCGAAGTACACCTACGACGTCAACCGGAAGGGCATGCTGCATGGCAAGATGGTTTTTTCTCCGCACGCGCACGCCAAAGTAGTAAGCATCGACACCAGCGCCGCGGAGAAGATGCCGGGCGTGAAGGCTGTGCAATTGATGATTGCACCAGGCAAGGAAGTTCAGTGGCAGGGACAAGAGATCCTCGCCATCGCGGCCGAGACGGAAGAACAGGCGCGCGATGCGGCCCGGGCGGTGAAAATCCAGTTCGAAAAGCTTTCCCACTTTGTTGCCGATGTTCCGCCGGAGAAAGCAGGAGACCACGCGAAGCCGCAGGCCGAACAGACAACGGGTAATCCCGACCAAGGCTTTGCAGAAGCAGAGATGATTTCCGAGGGGACTTACGGCGCGCCAGTGATTACGCACTGCTGCCTGGAATCGCATGGACAAGTGGCGGAGTGGGAAGGCGACAACTTGCGCGTGTGGGCATCGACGCAAAACGTCAGCGGCATCAGCGGCGAAATATCCGACGGCCTGAAAGCCGGCGGCGTAACCGTGCCGGCCAGCAATGTGCAGATTCTGACGCCAGCGATGGGCGGCGGATTTGGTTCGAAGTTCAACGCGGACACCTGGGGCGTGGCTTGCGCGCAGCTGGCGAAAAAAGCCGGGCGCCCGGTGAAAATGATGCTCGAGCGCGACCATGAATTGATGGCCGCCGGCGCGCGTCCTTCGATCCATGCCAGGGTCCGTGTGGGCGCGAAAAAAGATGGAACGCTGACGGCGTGGTCGTCGGAATCGTGGGGTACAGGCGGCGTTGGCGCAGCCGGCAACCCGATCCTGCCATACGTGTTCACGCGCATTCCGAACCGGCGTTCGCGCCATACGCGCGTGGTCACCAATACGGGCCCGGCCCGCGCCTGGCGCGCGCCAAACCACCCGCAGATGTGCGTGATTACGATGTCGGCGATGGAAGACCTGGCTGCACAACTTCAAATGGACCCGCTGGACTTTTTTCTGAAGAACCTGCCGTTCGTGATCGAGGCGCGCGCGGAATCCTACCGGCAAGAGTTGCTGAAGGGCGCGGAGATGATGGAGTGGA
>CAZIWR010000003.1:2755-67807 GCA_964542805.1 uncultured Acidobacteriaceae bacterium | reverse complement strand
AGGACTGGAATGACGGAAGTGGGCAAGGCATCTCTTGAGGCAGCGCAAAAGTACCACAGCGAGATCGTCACTTTTTTGCGCGAGATGATCGCCATCCCCGCGGAGAGTGGCAAGGAAGGCGAGCGATGCGAGCGCGTGCGCAAGGAGTACGAGCGGCTTGGCTTTGACGAAGTTTTTTTCGACCGCCTGGGCAACGTCGTGGCCCGCATCGGCAATGGCCCACTCAAAATATTGATGGACGGTCATATCGACTGCGTTGGCGTGGGCGATCCGGCGGCCTGGAAACACGATCCCTTCCAGGGCAAGTTCGAGGACGGCAAAATTTGGGGCCGCGGAGCAGTGGACGAGCTTCCGGCCATCGCCTGCATGGCCTACGGCGCGAAGATCCTGCGGGAGCGCGGCGTACCAACGGACGTCACGCTGTACCTCAGCGCTTCGGTGATGGAGGAGGACTGCGACGGCTACTGCCTCCTGCACCTGATTGAAAAGGAAGGCATCCGGCCGCACGTGGTGATTCTCGGCGAGCCCACCGACCTCAACGTCTATCGCGGCCACCGCGGGCGCATGGAAGCCACCATCACCACGCGCGGCAAATCGGCGCACGGCGCGCACTGCGATCTGGGCGTCAACGCCATTTACAAAATGGCACCCATCGTCGCCGACATCGAAGCGCTGCACGGCCGTTTGCGGCACGACGACTTTCTCGGAAAGGGATCGGTGACGGTTTCGTTCATCGAGTGTACTTCGCCCTCGCTGAATGCCGTGCCGGATAGCGCGCGCATCTTCATCGACCGGCGGCTGACCGCCGGCGAGACGTTGGAAAGCGCGATGAACGAGCTGCGCTCGCTGCCCCACCTCGGCGACGCCGAAGTGGCGCTGCTGTCGTACGACGCCGCGAGTTGGCGCGGAGAACGCGCGCAGCAGGAGAAGTACTTTCCCACGTGGGTTCTGCGCGAAGATCACCCGCTCGTCGCCGGCGTGGCGCGCGCGGCGGAAAGCGTGCTCGGACGCCCGCCGGCAATTTCGCGCTGGTCGTTTTCCACCAACGGCGTGGCCAGCATGGGCCGCCTTGGAATCCCCACGGTGGGCTTCGCCCCGGGCTTGGAGGAACTCGCCCATACTACCGGGGAATGGATCGCTGTCGAAGATCTCATTCGCGCCACCGCGGTTTACAGCCTGATTCCCGAAATCCTCGCCGCTCGCAAGGATGAGTTGCTAGCAGCGGCCACAGTAACAAACGGAGACTGATGCATGGACACCAGGTTAAAGGGCAGGCACTTCATTACGGAGCAGGACTGGTCGGTGGAAGAGTTGGAGACACTCTTCGCGCTCGCCGCCGACCTGAAGGTGGCCAAGAAGGAAGGCCGCGCCACGCCGCTTCTCGCCGGCAAGACGCTCTACATGATTTTCTTCGACGCCTCCACCCGCACCCGCAATTCCTTTGAGACAGGCATGACCCAGCTCGGCGGCCACGCCATTTTTCTTTCGCCCGACAAAATGCAGATCAGCCACGGCGAAAACGCGCGCGACACCGCCAAAGTTCTTTCGCGTTATGGCGAAGGCATCGCCATCCGCCACTGCGCCTATGGCGAGGGCAACGCCTACCTGCGCGAAGTCGCCGCCAACGCCGGCGTCCCCGTCCTCAACATGCAGTGCGACATCTACCACCCCTGCCAGATTCTGGCCGACTACCTGACCATCCGCGAAAAGTTCGGCAAGACCCGCGGGCTCAAGCTCGGCGTGGCCTGGACCAGCGCGCCCAACTACGTGCGTCCGCTCTCCGTGCCGCAAAGCCTGATCCTGATGATGCCGCGCTTCGGCCTCGACGTGACGCTGGCCTACCCACCGGAGTTCAAGCTCATGCCCGCAATCGAAGAGCAAGCCCGCGCCAACGCGAAAGCCGCGGGGACAAAATTTGAAATCACGCATCGTTTTGAAGACGCTTTCGAAAATGCAGACGTCGTAATCCCCAAGTCCTGGGGACCGCTCGTTACCACGCAGGACAAGACTGCAGGGTTGAGCCTCATCGAAAAGTATCCAACCTGGCGCTGTGACACGAAGCACATGGCGCTCGGCAAGAAACACATCCTCTATATGCATCCGCTGCCGGCCGACCGCGGCCGCGAGGTGACCGACGAAGTCATTGACGGGCCGCACTCGGTTGTTTACGACGAGGCCGAGAACCGCCTCCACGTTCAGAAGGCCTTGATGGCTCTGACGATGTAGAAGCAGAGGTCGGCGTTTTTAGATTGGAACGCATGAGCAACTTTCATTTTCGCTGCACCGAGTGCGGGACTTCGTACCGGGAGGAAGAAGTGCAGCTGGTGTGCCCGGCGTGCGCCCGCCGGCAGGAACCGGGCGGAGCGATCCGCGGTGTGCTCGAAGTCGTGCACGACACGCTGCCCTCGAGCTGGCCCGCCGCGCCTGCTTCCAGCGCAGAGTTCCTAAGAGCTTTTCTTCCCATCCCTTCGACGGAATTTCTTCCGCCGATTCCGGTGGGAGGCACGCCGCTTCTCGAAGTGCCCGGCTTGCGTCGCGCGCTGGACATGCCGCATCTCTGGGTGAAAGACGATACGCGCAATCCCAGCGGCTCGACGAAGGATCGTGCTTCGCTTCTTGTCGTCGCCAAAGCGCGCGAATATGGATGTAAGACCGTGGCGGCCGCCTCCACCGGCAATGCCGCGACGGCACTTGCGTGCGTGGCTGCTGCCAGCGGCGTCCACGCCGTCGTCTTTGTTCCCGCCTCCACGCCGGAAGCCAAACTCATCCAGATGCTCAGCTATGGGGCGCTCGTCTTGCCGGTCGATGGCACGTACGACGACGCTTTCGAGTTGTGTCTCGCCGCCTGCCGCGAGTTTGGCTGGTACAACCGCAACACAGCCCTCAACCCGTTCACCATCGAAGGGAAAAAGACGGCAGCGCTCGAAATCGCTGCCAGCCTCGCGCCGCAGTATCCCGACGTCGTGCTCGTACCCACCGGCGACGGCGTAATCCTCTCCGGTATTGCAAAGGGTTTCGCCGATCTCAAGCGCTGCGGGCTGATCCGCAGCGTCCCGCGCTTGATCGCCGTTCAAGCGGAAGGGTCGGCGGCGATCATCCATGCCCTGCGGAAAGGGGCGGACACCATCACGCCCGTTACGAACGCCGCCAGTGTAGCCGACAGCCTCACCGTGCAAGCGCCGCGAAATGCACTGCAGTGCCTGCGTGCGATCCGCGCCTCGGGTGGCGGCGGCGTGGCCGTTTCCGACGACGCGATCATCCGGGCCATTGCCGAGCTCGCGCGCTTGACCGGCGTCTTCGCCGAGCCGGCGGGAGCCGCGGTGCTGGCCGGGCTGCACGCCACTCTCGAACAGCGAATGGTGGATCGCAATGAGCGCGTCGTCTTGCTCGTCACCGGCACCGGATTGAAAGATGTCCCCGCCGCTTCGCGCGCCGTCCAGCGGCCTGCGCCAATCCCTCCGAACCTGGCGGCCGTTGCGGAACGCATCCGGCGCGACGCTGGGAGATAGACGCCGAAAAGACAGGAGAGTTGCTTCTCATGCTTGAAACGCTGGTTATCGCTCTCGGCGGCAATGCCATCACCCTGCCCGGCGAGCCGGGCACCATTCCCCAGCAGTTCGCGCACACCGCGGAAACGCTCGAGCACCTTTTGCCCGTCATTCGTGCCGGACACCACGTGGTCATCACGCATGGCAACGGCCCGCAGATCGGCAATATTCTGATTCGCGTGGAGGAAGGCGAGCGCCGCGTGCCGCCGCTTCCTCTGGACACCTGCGTCGCCGACTCGCAGGGCGGCATGGGCTACATGATTCAACGGCTGGCCACTGCGCTCTTCCGCAGGGAAAACATCCGCCGCGACGTCGCTTGCATCATTACGCAAGTCCTCGTGGACCGAAACGACGCGGAGTTCGCCAATCCCACCAAGCCCGTTGGCTCCTTCTACTCCGCCGCGGACACCGAGGGCCTGCGCCGGGACAAGCCGCACTGGATTCTCCGTGAAATTGAGAAGGGGCGGTTCCGGCGGGTGGTGCCGTCTCCGCATCCGCTCGACGTCCTGGAAAAGAACGCTATTTCCGATCTTGTAGATAGCGGCGCGGTCGTGGTGGCCTGCGGTGGCGGCGGGATTCCCGTCGCCTGGGAAGGGAACTCGCTGCTTGGGGTGGAAGGCGTGATTGACAAAGACCGCGCCTCCGGACTGCTGGCCACGCAGATTCGCGCGAGCAAGCTAATCATCGTCACCTCGGTCGACCAGGTAGCCATCCGTTACCTTCAACCCGGCCAGCAATGGCTCGGCACACTCACCGTAGCCGAGGCCCGCGCACACCTGGCCGCGGGAGAATTCCCGCCCGGCTCGATGGGCCCGAAAATCGAAGCGGCGATTGACTTCATCGAAAAGGGCGGCGAGGAGTGCATCATTACTTCCACCGAGCAAGCCGCGCAGGCACTGGCTGGCCACGCGGGCACGCACATCATCGCTGCTTGGGGCCGCCGCAGCCTGGCCTTCCCGCCACCCCAATCTTGAAAGCCAAATGACTGGTGTGCCCAATTTGTGCCCAAAGTCAGAAGCGCCGAGAGCATTCCTGAATACTCCAGATTAAATGCCCTCGGCGCCTCATCTCGCTCACCTTGCCTGATTTCCCTTGTTTTTGAGTCACTTGCGAACTTGATCGGTTTAGGCCTCCTCCCGACTTAAAATCCCCAGTCCTACAAAGGACGTGCGAGTTCGACTCTCGCCCCGGGCACATCATCCACAGCACATAGAGGCCGGGGGGCTGTTGCAGAATGTTTGTAGGAAGGCGGGTTTGTGCCCGCATTTTGACTGGCCCTCAAGTGCTGATCCAACTTTCTGACAACTCAAGAGCCGCCGAGCAGGGCATTCACGCGGCTCATCTGTGCGGAAAAGGACTGCGGACGAAAGGCAGACGGGTTCTGCACTTGTTGAAAGAGCACTTCGATGGCCTCGCGCACGGCCTTTTCATTTTGCGGATGCGCGTTGCGCGCGTAGGCCGTAAAAATTGAATCGAGTGCCATGGCCGCCTGCTCGGCCGCGCGTTCTCCGTTTTGCGCCACGTATTCGCCATCTGCGCAAATGAGTTTCTGCAGGCGCAGAACCATTTCCGGATTGAATTTCATGCCGTTGGCTTGTCGTGCCAGCACGTCCGCTGCTGCTGACCCGGCGTGCGCCGCAGCTGCTACGGCCTTGCGGTCCGCGTCCAACCGGCTGGTGAGTTCTGCAATGCGGTTAACGGCTTCTTCAAGTTGCCGAGCCGTCTCCGGGTTTACCATGCGGGCCCAAGAACGCAAAACAACAAAGCGCGAGGCATTCCACGGCGGGTCGCCCGCGCGACGTCCGGCGTACCCTCGCTGCTGACGCCAGCTTTGTTCCGGCGTGGTGAGCGCGTGGTGGCAGGCATAACACTGCATTTCCGCGAATTCCGGCCAGGGTCCCCGCTCGGCGCGCCGCGTAAGTTGTTCGAGCGCTTCGCGCATTTGCACGGCCTGGCCAACACTCCACGCCCGAACTTCTCGCCAGGGGTCCTCGGTGAGCGGCTCCTTCCAATGGGCGGGCATCGTCGCCGTAAACGCTGCCAATTCGAAATAAAGATCCGGGTGACCGGCAGCGAGCATTTCATGATCTACAAACTGTTCGGCGGTGCCTAAATGACAGGAAAGGCATTTTTCGGTGCGCCGGATCAAATCCTTCGAGTCAAACATTCCCGCGGAGACGGATTGTGCATGCGTCCAACCGCGCGTGGTGTGCGGCCCCAGCCACGCGGAGGCCGGTCCGTGGCAGTTTTCGCAACTGACGCCGTCACGCACGCTGAACGTGCGCGCCTGCTTTTCCACGGGTACGGCGAGCGCGTGGCAGGCCAGGCACTTCGGCGCCTCTTCTGCCTTGGATAGCTTCAGGATGCGTGCCATGCGCTGCGCGACGGCGCCGCTCAGTACCTCGAAGGCTTTCGCGTGGCGATCGCGAACCACCCACGTGCTGTACTCGTTTTGGAGCACGCGGGTCTCCGTCCGCGGCTGCACGCTTCCGTGACAACTTGACGAGCTGCATGAACCCGGACCGGTGTACTGCGCCGCAGTTGGTTGAGCGGTCTGCGCCGCTGCGGCGGCAGGGCGCGCTCCAGCGAAAATATTCTGGGCATGAACAGGCACCGGCGTCAGGTTTACGGCAAAGAGCATCAACCCCAACGACGCACCCGAATACAGGCGTTTGATCGAAGACGAAGTGACTATAGAGAGATGGCTCATATTCGGTGACGGTGCTCGGCAGAACAATGTTTGAGCATATCCGTCGTTTCCGCCGGGCGTCAATCGCGCGATTCCAGCGTGTATTCGTTTTGCTACATGCACCACCACTCTCATTAGACAAAGCCTTGATGGTACAGTAGAGTTCGAAAACGGGCGCGATGACCCACGAAAAACCCAAAGAGGCTCCCAAGAGTTACGGCATCGAGCTCACCGCTGGCGAGCCTGTCTCCGCGGAAGAATTACTTACCCTCCCGATGTTCAAGGGCATTTCCCCTGCCTTGCTCCAGAAAAATGTGGGCGCGGTTGTGCGGCGCAGATTCCGCCGCGGGGAAGTGATCTGCCGCGAAGGGGAGTATGGTTCCACCGCTTTTTTTATCCTCGACGGACGCGCGGAAGTGTTTATTTCCACGCCCATCGCCCATGTGAAAACGGAAGGCGGCGTGACTGGATTCCTGAGCCGCTTGAAAAGCCGCCTGGCGCCGCGCGAGGAGGATCGCCGCGAGGAAGAAGGCACGCGAAGGTCCATCCCCATCGATGCGCCGGTGGATTTGAGCTACGACAGTCCGATCGCCGAATTGCGCGAGGGCGACCTGTTCGGGGAGATGACCTGCCTGAGTTTTTACCCGCGCTCCGCCACGGTGCGCGCGGCCACGGACCTGGTGGTGCTGGAAATGCTGCGCAACGTGCTGGACATGCTGCGCCGCAACGCCGCATTTCGCAAACAGCAGGAGGAAGCATACCGCGAGCGCGCGCTCGGCACGCATTTGCGCAACGTGCCCGTGTTTGCGGACTTGAGCGACGAGTTTATCGAACACCTGCGCACGCGCGTCGAACTGCAGCGCTTCGAACCGGGCCAGGCGATCTTCCGCCAGGGCGAGGTGGCCGACAGCCTGTACGTGATCCGCATCGGCTTCGTCAAGATTTCCCAGAAATTCCCCGGCGGCGAGCTGGTCCTGTCTTACCTGCAGCGAGGGAATTGTTTCGGCGAAATCGGCCTGTTGAGCGGCGCCGTGCGCACCGCGAATTGCACCGCGCTGGACCACGTCGAAGTGGTGCGCATTGCAGAGCGCGACTTTCACCTGATGCTGCAAAAGTATCCGGACGTGCGCAGCCGTCTGGAGCGGCTGGCCCAGGACCGCCAGGAGCAGAACCTGGTGCGCGTCTCCGTGATGCAGGAAATGCCCTTGAATGAATTCCTGGCCGGCGGCTTGATGGAAGCGCAGAGCCTGCTCGTGCTGGATCTTCATAAGTGCACGCGCTGCGATGCTTGCGTGCAGGCCTGCGCGGATTCGCACGATGGCGTCACCCGCCTGATTCGCGAGGGAATCCGCTACGAGCAGTTTCTGGTGGCCACCTCTTGCCGGCAGTGCAGCGACCCGCTGTGCATGGTGGGCTGCCCGGTGGGCTCTATCCGCCGGCGCAATTCGCTCGAAATCATTATTGAGGATTGGTGCATCGGCTGTGGGCTGTGCGCCAAGAACTGTCCTTACGGCAATATCAACATGCACGCATTCAGCGGTGAGTCGGCGCCGCAGGCGGCCATCACGAAAGCCGAGGTGCGCATGAAGGCTACGACGTGCGACCTGTGCACCGAACACAGCGAGCCCAACTGCGTCTATGCCTGCCCGCACGATGCCGCGCACCGCGTGGACCCAAGAAAGTTTTTCGCGTCGCAGGAAATATGAGTGAACCTTCACACGTGAGGCCGAGGCGACACGGTGCTGCTTGACCAATCCCATCGACGCTGGAGGATCATCAGCGGGGCGATTTTGCTCATTTCCTCCGCCGCCTACGTGCCCTATTCCCGGCTTTCGCCGCTAGGCCCGAAGGGGGGCAGCCTGCCGGGACTGCTTTACGGCATTGCGGGTCTTGGACTCATGCTCTTCGCGGCGCTGCTGGGTTTGCGCAAGAGATTTCCGGTGTGGCGCATCGGCAGGGCGCAGACGTGGATGCGCGGACATCTTTGGCTGGGACTGCTGAGCGTGCCGCTCGTGCTTTTTCACGCCGGGTTCTCGATGGGTGGAACGCTCAGTTCGGCGCTCATGGTGCTTATGGTCATCGTGACGGTTAGCGGCATTTTTGGCGCTGCGCTCCAGCACTACCTGCCGCGGATGATGACCCAGCAGGTGCAGATGGAAACCATTTTCGAGCAGATTGATTCCGTGCGGCAGCAGCTTTGCAAAGAAGCGGAGCTCATCATCAATACCCCGGCCTCCCGGCCGGAGAATTCGCCGTTGCAGATGGAAAAATCCGGAGACGCCATGGCGGATTTGATGGCCATGGCCGCCAAGCTGGAGGCCATGGGTGTGACGGCGAACCAGGCCGAAACCGCGCTCTTGATTCAGCCCGCCCCGCCGGTGTCGGACAGCCTGCGCACGTTCTACGAACTCGAGGTGAAGCTTTTCCTCGAGGGACCGCGCGGCGCAACGCACTTGCTCAGCGTACCGGCGCAGGCCCGCAATCGTTTTCAGCAATTGCGGACCATGGCGCCGCCGGAGCTGAAGGATATGGTGAACGACCTGGAAAGTATTTGCGAGGAAGCGCGCCAGTTGGAACGGCAGGAGAAGCTCCATCACCTGCTGCACGGCTGGCTGCTGATTCACATCCCGCTTTCGTACGCGCTCTTGTTGCTGAGCGCAGTACACGCGGTGATGGCGTTACGTTATTAGGCGGAGGGGTTCGTGGCACGCGGCGAACGCAGCGCAAAATCTCTATCCCAGCGGATCAACCTGGACTACCTGAAGAGTCCGCATCCCTTCCGCCGGTGGAGGTTTTGGCTCTCCGTCGGCGCACCCGCCATCGCACTTCTCTGGGTGCTGGGAATTACCGTTTTTGGCCGGCAAGGCGCGTACAGTGCCGGCCCGCTTTCCCGCGCGCATAGAGTGCTGGGCGAACAGTGCGACGTGTGCCATTCGAGCACCGTGGGATTTTTCAACCGGCACGTCAAGGACGCTGCGTGTATCGCGTGTCACGACGGGCCACAGCACCAACCGGCGCAGCTCTTCACTCCCGAATGCGCCGCCTGCCACGTGGAGCACGAGGGCTTGCCGCAACTCGTGGATGTGGCCGACGCAAAGTGCACGCAGTGCCATGCCGACCTGAAGACCCGGGCGGGCGAATCTCGATACGCGCGCTCCGTCGTTTCGTGGAA
Organism: uncultured Acidobacteriaceae bacterium; assembly: GCA_964542805.1. Lineage (GTDB taxonomy): Bacteria > Acidobacteriota > Terriglobia > Acidiferrales > UBA7541 > JACQDE01. Next base: position 58,398 of record CAZIWR010000003.1, on the reverse strand, counting down.
TGGCGTTCATCCGGAATTTGCTGCGCTGCGACCGCCTGCAAAAGATCCAGGTTCACTCCGGCTGAATCACAAGGTCCACCTGAAGCCAGGCCTCAAAGGTCCGAAAGGCCCTGTGCAAATGGTGTGCGGCGATTGCCACCGGCAGGAAGGCGTCGATCAGCCATGGAGCTACGGCCAGCCCGAGCTTCGCAAATTGCAGGCCTCGCAAAAAGAAACTCCACGGGAACGGGCCGGCGCCTACATGCAGCCTCCGACGTACGCGCGGACCTGCGCGGCATGCCACTTACTGGAATTCGACGCGCGCATTCCCCAACAAGTGCCGCACGACAAACCTGAAATTGTCCGGGCATTCGTCGAAAAAAAATTACACGAATACATTGCGAAGTATCCGGAGGAAATTTCCCGGCCCGCGGCCAGAGTGCCCCGGCTTCCCACGGACAAAGTCCTCTCGCCTCCGCGTACGGCAGTCGAATGGGTGCAGCGCGAGCTTGCGCTAGCAGAAACTCTGCTGTGGCGTAAAACCTGCGCGGAATGCCACACAATGAAGCCGGGTGCTGCAGGCGTGCCGGAAATGGCGGCTCCAGCAATCACACGCGTGTGGATGCCGCATGCGCGATTCAGTCACGTGCCACACCGCATGCTGCGCTGCGACGCTTGCCACCTAACGGCGAATAGTGTGGAGACGCGGGACATCCTACTGCCGCCCATTACCACTTGCCAGCAATGTCATCACTCCGGCAAAGCGGCCGATAACCGCTGCTCTTCCTGCCATGTGTACCATGCGTGGGGAAAAGAGCGCGAGGTTTCCGGAAAGTTTACTCTCGAGGAAATCCTTCCCAATCGGAAAACGAAATAAGCCTTCTAATTATTTGGAGAGAATGAAGCAACCGGAGGTTATCTGCGCGCGCTGGCAGAGCGTGGCGGCGGCGGATCAGACACGGTGTAAACTTTTCCGTCGCGGAGATAAAAGCGCTCCATCTCCGCACGATTGAACGGGCGCGCACCGCGCCGGCCAAAAACGGCGAGCTGATTGCCGCGCTCGTCCACCGCGCGGTCGCGGTCGATTCCTTCACTCACCGCAAACAGAGGCTCCTTCGTGGGGAACGTCGCAATCAGGCGGGGGTTCGGCCGCGGGCTGAAGCCGTAATGCCCCGGCACGCTTTCCGGAGAAATCAGCTGCACCACGCGCAGGCCATTGTGCCCGTCGGCCACGTAGGCGAACAGGCTGGCGTTGGTCATCCCGATTTTCACGTCCTCTGTATCGTCCAGCCCGGCCTGTGCGCCGAATACCTGGTCAATCGCCGGATGCTCCGGCCGCTCAATATCCACAATCACCAGGCCCTGCTTCCCGCCGGCGACGTACGCGTATGTGCGCGCCAGGTAGATATTGCGCGCATCCGCCAGAGTCACGGTAGCCCCGTCGACGCGTCGCGGGTGGCCCAAATTCGTAACATCGAAAACTTTCAAGCCTTCGCGGTCCACTACGAACGCATAGCGGAACTGCACCGCCACGCCGCGCGGTTCTTGCAGTTGCGGCGCGCCGATTTCTGCGGTTATATGCGGCGCGAGCGGATTGTCGAGGTCGACCACGACCAGCCCGCGATTGCACAAGATGTAGGCAAACGTGCCCGCGAAAGTGATGCGGCGCGCACCGTCCAACTTGCCCTCCGGATTGAAAGCCAGCGCACGCTTGAGAAAATTGTTGGCCGGATTGCCATCGAGCAAAGTGGTTACGCCCGGCGTTTTGCTTTTCGGGTCGGGATCACCAATGACCACCAGGCCTTCGTAAAGGTCGGTCACGTACAGAAACGCATAAATCGGATGAATGGGTTGTTCTTCATTTTCCGGCCGCCGGCTGCGCGCGGGATCGATGGCCAACGTCGAAGGGCTGCCGACTGCCGTTGCAAATTTCGTTTTCACGTAGAGCCTCTGGCCCAGGGGAGAAACCGGAGCGGTGACGATGCGTTCCGAGAAACCTTTGTTTTCGATATTGGCCACGTCGTAGGCGCGAAATCCGCCTGTCCCGAGTGCCGCATAGAGATATTCGCCACGTAGCTGCACATCGAGAGCATTGTCCGCCGGGTGATGGTGCCCAAGGGTGAGTCTGCCTCCGCTTGCGGTGTGCTTTCTGAAGTTTTCAGGGAACGCCAGCCGGTGGAGATCGCTGCCGAAGACAGCCGCCGGCTCATCGCGCTCAGCCACCGCAACAGCTTCGATGCCGCCCTTGCCCGCGGCTCCATACACAAAGCGTCCCATGAAATTTGTGAAGTTTGTGCCCTGGAGCAGCAACTGCGCCATCCATGCGTTGTTGTCTCCTGCCGTGGACAGGTGGCAATCCGTGCAGCCGCGCGTTTCTCGCGCGCGCACCGTATGCGGCACAAAGGAGCTGAATGCTTGGCCGCTGAAACCCTCTGCGGAAACCGTTTGCTGCTGGTAGTAGAGCCACTCCCGGTTTTGGTTTTGCGAACTGACCAGAATGGCGCATGAGGAGCGCACCGGCGCCACGCGGTTCCCGGTGACCGTTCCGTCCACGCCGAGCATGTAGCCGTCGTCGCGGAGCACCTGGAAGTTGTAGCTGGTCCAATTGCGCGTCGTGAGTCCCTCATTGTGCTGCATGGGCATTTTGCGATTGGCCTGCATGGAAAGGTGGCAACCGTAACAATTGGGCGTCCAGGAGGTGTGGCAAGCATAACAGGTCATTTGCGCATCGGCGTGGGCCAGCGCGGCGGCACCGCCCGCGGGTCCCCACTTGCCATCCCGGCGAATCGTCTTCGCCCGATAGGAAGCTTCGTTGTAGTGCGGATTTCCGGGAGTAATCGTGTCCAGCACCTGCACAACTTCCCATTGCACGGCGCGGTCCAGCATGGACCGCTGGATCAGTTTGTCGCCGCGCCATTCAAATTGCCGCTCGCCCCACGGCGTGCGTAGCGCGTTGAGGTGCGTGCCCCCTGCGGGCGCCGCTGGCCCGCTCGAAGCCAGCGTAGCGCGTTGCGTGATACTGCCGTGGCAGTCCTTGCAGTCAATCTCAATCGCCGCGCGCGGCTCGGCATACAGTTTTCCGGTTCCGTGGTTGTCCTGTGCAAAGTGGCAGTCCACGCAGTGCATTCCGCGCTCGAGGTGAATGTCCTTCAAGTGCACGGCCTTCTGCCACCGCTGAGGGTCGTCAAACGCCACGCGCTTTCCCTCCGCGTCCAGAAGATTGCCTTTGCGGTCGCGCTTGAACACCGCGCGGTAAATCCACCCATGACTGTGAAAGTCGGCAAATTGTGTGTGCTTGAGTTGGCCGTTGATTTCTGGCGCGCCAACTTTGTCGAGAAATTTTGGATCCGACCACAGCCCGCGCGCGGCCGCACCTTCCGGATTTCGGACGGCCACTTGATAGCGCTCTTCCTCCGAGGGGTTGCGCTGTTCGGCTGGGTACATGGGCCGGCCGTCCACTTCGTTGTCCCACCACGTGTAGCCGAAGTAGGTTGTAAGCATGTTCGTGCCCGGATGGACATGGCACACCATGCACTGGCTCGAAGGAATCGCGCGCGTGAAGCGGTGTTGGATGGGATGCCCCGGCTGCCCGCGCAGAATCGTCGGGTCGAGCGAGGCGCTGTGCCCGCCGTGGCCGTACTTGGCGTAGGGGCCGGAGTGGTCCACGGAGCGATCATTTGCGTAGACCACATGGCATGCCGTGCATCCGCTGCCGCGAAAATCGCCGGGTTGATCATTGGTTCCCGGCAAGGAAAGCAGCGGATCGTGGAGCCGCGTCTTCTGCGCGCCAAGCACAACCGGGTCTGTGCGCAGCAACGTGCCGAACCCGCGGTCGCTGACGCGCACATCCGGCCGCCCGGGCTCTTCCTCGCGCCCGGGGTTGCCGAGCTCGGCCCGCGGACGCCCGCCGCGTTCGAACACACGCAGCACATTGCCCGGCTGCGAAGTTTCCCAGCGGGGAAGCGGCAATAGCTGCGCGAGAATTCCCTTGAATTTAGTTTCCGCAGGAGTCGGAGCAGGCGAAGTGCGGATTACTTGCGGCGTGCCATCCGCCGAGTAACTTTCGCCAAACAGGGCGTCTTTGATGGGGATGGAGCCGTTGTTGTACAGCGCAGCTCCCCACAACACGCCGCCGTGGGTCATCAAACTGGTCTGCACGGCGCGGACTTCAGAAGCGTGGCAGCCGCTTTGGCCGCACGTTTCACCGGCAACACGCAAATCGCCGGGGTTTACAAATCGAATGTACTCCGCGCTTTCTTCGAGCCAGGCGGTGTAGGCGCGCACCGGGTTTGCAGCGCTGGGGAACAGTTCCGGCCGGCGTGCGCGCGGATGCGCTTCCTTCTTGCTGCGCTCATAGGCCGCCGACCCGGGCGCGGCTGCCGCGCTTCGGCGAACATCCGGGCGGCCCCCGTGGCAATCCACGCATCCGAGGCGCAGCGCGGTACTCGAGTGCATGGTCGGCTCATCGGTCTGCGAGTGGCAATCCTTGCAGCCGGCGCTCTTGCGATCCGCTTCTTCTTGGGATTGATCCCACATTCCCGGTTGGCGCTGCGACTGCGAAAAAGCAGAAGGCACACGGGACACGGCGAGCGCGCACGCACAAAGAAGCGCCAGTAGAGCCAGAATCAAATTTCGCATGTGGAGATCAGTTCGGCTCATGTTTCGAGCAACCATCTTGCATGATGCGCTTCAGAACAGGAACCGCAAATTCAAAAAAGTGCTGAACAGTGTCTTGCGCGAGTAAATGTCCGCAAAGCCCTGCCCGGGAATCAGCGCCGCGCCGCCGAACGTGACCACCATATTCTCCGTCAGAGGCGGGCGGTATTGAAATCCGATATTGGCGTCGGTGCCAATGGAATGCCGCACCGGCGCCTGAAAGAGCAGCAACTCGAGTGGCTCGGTGCGGTCAAACCGCAGGTAGTTCACATTCAGGATGCCGCGCAGCTTGGGCGTGATTTCCGCGTCGGCACCGGCATTCAACACCAGGATGCCCGGGTTTACAAAATTGGCTTTCCCTTCCTCTTTGTTCGGCCGCAGGCTGGGCAGCAAACTGTTTGGTCCGACCAGCGCCACACCCGTGCCGGTGAGCCGGATGGCCTGGCTGTTCCACAGGCTGAAGATTCCGCCGGCGAACGCGGGCGCATCCACAATGGTGTCAAATCCCCGCGCGCGGCCGTCGCGCGGCTGCGCATCACCGGAAGCCCAAAAGACGGAGCCGCGCAGTCGCAGCCAGTCGCGATCCACCGAAAGCTCCGCGGCCGCCATTTGCGCATTGACGGTCACGCGGCGCCCGGCGATGGCGTTCAATTCGTCACGGCCCAGTGCCTGATAAAAAGCATGCGACATGTTGATGCGTCCGAAATGACCGCTGCCCGTCCATCCGAGATAGGCCACGCTGAGGCTGCGCGAATCGACTGCGCCAACGGGCACAGGCCGCACGAGAAAGCCGTTGTCATCGAAGTGCTTGCGACCGTCATCCTTACTGAGGTGGACGCTGAATTGAGTCGTGTAGCCCGGCCGGATGAAATCCTGGATGTACAGGCTGGCCACGGCCACCTGCTGGTCCCGCGCATGAAAGGTGTTTAACCCGCTGTTCGTATCCTTTTCGAGCAAGTAAAAATAGGCCAGGTTGTACTGCCATCGGTTGCTGAATAGATTTCCAAACACGCGCAGACCGGGTTGCTCTTCCACAAAAAGGAAGCCGCGGAAATCGCTGTTAAACGACTGGATGCCCGCGCGGACGGAAACAAAGTCGAAGTTCCGGCTGAGGTCGGCGAGTTTTGCTTCCAGGAACGCCTCCTGCAAGCCGAAGTGGGCATCCGTGCGGTTCGTGCCTTTGCGGACATCCACGTTCACGATGTTGTTTTCCTGCGTATGCAAATAATTGATGTTGGCCGCAGGAGTGATGCGGATGCGCACGTCAAAGGGGCGAAACGCAGCGTCGCCACGGAAGAGATCCAGGGTCACGCGGAGATTCTGTGTCAGAAAGAACTGTCCTCCGCGACCGAAGAACTCTTCGCTGCCGGGCCTCGCGGCGCTCACGTTGCTCGTAATCGGCAGCCGCCGGCCTGCGGTGAACGTGTCGCTTGCAATTTGTAGGTTCAAGAAAATGCGCTGGCCGAAAATGGGGTAGTCGCCTTTGAGCCGGTTCCGGTTGTAGGGATCGAGCGGACGATCCTTGGTGTACGGATAAGGCCCGCGGGTGCCGTAGCGGTCCCATGCAGGCTCGCGAACGTCCCAACGGTTCGAGAAAGGCACAAAGACATTTTCACTTGCAGGAACTGGCGCAGCAGCCTCGCCTTCCGCGGGCGCGTTCGATCTGCGCTTCAGGGAGCGCGCCTGAAGCTCTGGGCCGGAAACTTCAGAGGGCACCCGCTTGGGAGCCGAAAGGGAAGGTACAACCGCAGTCAGCTTCAGATTCAAAACACGGTCTTCGCGGCCACGAATCACAATTTCTTCATGATACGGAGGGACAAGATCATCCCAGGCAATCTGCAGCGTGTATTGTCCGGGCGTGACGCGCGCAAAACGGAAAATGCCTTCTGCATCGCTCACCGTGATCCAGAGATGGTGGTTCGTCCGGCTCTCGAGTTTCACCTCGGCGCCGGGCAATCGGCGCCCCGTTGCGTCCTGCACGATTCCCTGAACCGACGCAGTGTTATCCGCAGGGCCGCGCGGCAGGCGCTGATTGCGTTGAGGGGACGCCAGAACAGACAGGCACGCTCCCGCGCAGAGCACGCACAGAACGATAGCCCTTCGTCCGCCTCTATTTGCAAACAGAGTCATGCGCTGGCGCCCCGCCTCAATTGCGTGCGTCGTGATTGCAAAAGACACTCCTTCACTCTTTTTGCTAACATGCCGCCATTCCTCGGGCAATGGATTATTTGGTCATATGTGCTCACAATGCCGCTTGAGCACTGTCGTCCCATGTGATACCAACACAGCATGGGCACACAGTGAGCGAAACTGCACGAACGCGCTGCCTCCGCCCGGTGGCCTCACGGCTATTTCTCTGCTTCTTCCTGTGTGTCTGGCTTTCGCTCATCGTTTCTTGCGGTGGAGGAAGCACCACGCCTGCGTCAACGCCGGTAGCGTTGCCTGCAAGCCTCTCTGCGCCGGCGCCTCTTTCGATCGCCGAAGTGCAGAGCGTCGTGACGCAAGCGGCGCAATCCGTGAATGCTCCACTGGTGATTGCGGTAACCGACCGGCTCGGTAACATTCTGGCCCTTTTCCGCAAGACCGGCGCGCCGGCCTCGGCGACTGGGAACTTTGGCGCTAGCGTGAGCGCGGATGAGCTGGCCGTGGCGCTGGCGCGCACGGGCGCTTTCTTCAGTAATGATCAAGCGCCGCTCTCTTCGCGCACCGTGCGCTACATCAGCGGCGTGCATTTCCCGCCCGGAATTTCCTTTACGCCCAGCGCCGCGCTGTACGGAATTGAGAACACCAACCGCGGCTGCCCGCTGAACACAAGTTTCATCGCCGGACAGGCGGTGCCCCCGGCGCGCTCCAGCAACGGCAGCGCTTTGGGTCTCGGCATCATCACGGGGAAAGCGGATCTTACTGACAGCGATCCCACCGCAGTGAGTCCGGGTGGCGTGCCGCTCTTCAAACAAGGGCGGCTGGTGGGCGGCGTTGGCGTGGTGGGCCCTTCCGCCGACGTGTCTGAGTTCGCAGCCTTCTCCGGAGCCATCGGCGCTGGATTCGGACCGACACCGGCGGCGCCCGGCGTGGTGGTCGTTGATGGCATTTCACTTCCGTTTGTGAATCAAACCACGCGTCCCGCCGGCGTCAGCGCGGGCACGGCGGCCGGGGCTTATGTTGTGGGCCCCAACCCATCCACTGGAGTGTTTCCGGAGGGCGACCTGGTCGCGCCGCAGAACGGCCTGATCGGCGGCCTGACTGCCGCGGAAGTAAAGCTGATTGTGGATCAAAGTGTTGCGACCGCACAGATAACACGCGCCGTCATCCGTCTTCCGGTGGGTTCGCGCACGCGGATGGCAATCGCTGTGACGGATCTTGACGGCACCATCCTGGCCTTGCACCGTATGCCGGACTCGACCGTATTTAGTATTGACGTGGCCGTGGCAAAGGCACGCAACCTGGTCTATTTCAGCAGCTCCGCGATGCTTCCCGCCGATCTTCCTGGCGTGCCCCTTGGCACAGCCGTCACCAACCGCACCATCAGCTTTGGAGCACAGCCCTTTTATCCGCCGGGTATCGACGGTTCCGCCGCAGGCCCTTTCTTCGGGCTCCTGGCTCTGGACACCGCCAACCCATGCACGAACGGATCGCAGCCCGCAAGTCCCAACCAAAACGGAATTGTCTTCTTCCCCGGCAGCGTGCCGCTCTATCGCAATAATGTGCTGGTCGGCGCGCTCGGCATTAGCGGCGATGGAGTTGAACAGGACGACTTTGTGTCCGACGGCGGCAGCACCGGCTTTCAAGCGCCCGCCGCGATTCGTGCTGATCTCGTCTTCGTGAATGGCGTGCGTCTTCCGTACCTGAAGTTCCCCCGCAATCCCACGAATTGAAGTGGATGCCTACGAAAGGGTACCCGGCGGAAGGCGAATTGCCACTTTCTCGCTGCGAATGAAAACGGGGTTGCGTGCGGGGGAATGCTGCGTGTGCAGAACGGCTGAAGCGCCGCGGTCTCCTCTTTCTGCTTTATTCCAGGATCCAGTCGCTCGGCTTTTGGACAAACTGGAATCCATAGCGCTGGCGCGGCGAATCGCGCCACTCAATGCGCACCACCCGGGCGCGTCCCGCGAACCGCTCGCTCTTGGCGTACAGGAACACATCCACTTCGGCATCGTTTTCAAGCGGCACGGCGCAACTGGCCAGAAACCCGGTCGCGCTGGCATTCTCGGTCGCCGTCAAGATCGCGAATGCCTTTCCGCTCACGTCGACGCCTTTGAGCTTCAGCGTGATCGAAATTCGAATCCGCGCTTCCTTGCGCCGCTCCACCGGTTTGGTTTTCAACTGGGTTTCCAGCAGCGCCCGAAGCCGGGCAAAGTCCACCGGCTTTTCAATGTATTCCGTGGCCCCCAGGTTCAGACAGAAGTCCTTGTATTCTGCCGCGGGCTTGCCGGTGATGACAAAAATGGGCACCCGCTGGGTTGCGCTCAAGGAACAGAAAGTTTGGCACAGCTCGAAGCCGGAAAACTCCGCCAGCGCCAAATCCAGAAGAATGGCATCGGGTTTGTGTTCCAGCGCCAGCGCCAGGGCTTCCACCGGGTCTCCCGTGTCAATAATCTCGTAGCCGACTTGCAAGCCCTCGCGCAGCAGGCTCCGCATCGCCTCTTCATCGTCGATGATTAACAATCGCGGCATGGTTCGCCTCTCTTCTTCATCGGGTTGCGCAGGAATGTACCACCCTTCCGCGCGAAAATCCTATCATCTTTGCCCCCTGCTTCGCGCAGCCGAAAATGCTAGGAGAGGTTTGTCTTTCCTCATAAAATGCCCGGGCGGGCCCTCGTCGCATTGCAGATGATTGGATGGCCGCGAGAGCAACAGGGAACACCGGAAATGCAGACGTCATTCGGCGTAATTTCGAAATCACTAGCGGCAATCCTCGACGTCTCATTTCTGCGCTCCGTTCAGGACACCGGCGCTCTTGCCCATGAAGACCCCGTTGCGCCCATCCTGATTGCGCTGGTGCTGATTGGCATGGGGGCTGCCATTGGCGGGCGCTTGATGCGCAAACTCGGCCAGCCCGCTGTGCTCGGGGAACTGCTCATCGGAATGCTGGCTGCAAACCTCGCTTACTACTTTCGTGAGCCGGTGATTACCGTGCTCCGCGAAGGCGAGACGATTGGCAAGCTTCTCTATGCTGCCGTGTCCCACAATATCAGCGTGATCGAAGCGGCCCGGCGATTGCTTCCGGACAATGACCACACCCAATTGTTGATCCAGGTACTGAGTGGTCCGGCAGGCCCCACAACGCTGGCGATTTACCAATTCGTGGATCTGCTTTCTCGGCTCGCGGTCATCATCCTTCTTTTTTTGGTTGGCCTGGAAACCAGCTTGAACGAGATGAAGAAGGTAGGCTGGATCTCTTTCTGGGTGGCTTCGATTGGAGTCGTCGCTCCATTCCTTCTCGGCCTGGGCGTGATCGCAATGCTGATTCCGGACGCTCCCCTGGCAAAGGGCATCTTTATCGGCGCCATCTTCACGGCGACCAGTGTGGGGATCACCGCGCGTGTGTTCCGCGATTTGAAACAAACTCATCGCACTGAAGCAAAGATTATCCTGGGCGCTGCGGTCATCGATGATGTGATGGGCCTGATTATTCTCGCCGTCGTCAGCGGTCTGGTCGTCACGGGGACGATCAGTTTGCTGAGCGCTTCACTGGTCACGTTGAAGGCCACCGCTTTTCTGGTCGTGGCGATCGGGCTGGGCGTCTGGATCGCTCCTCGCTTGGCGAAACGGGTCGCCCGCATGGACATCGAGAATAGTAAGCTCCTCTTCGGTATGGGGGTGGCATTCCTTTTCTCTTGGCTTGCCAATCTCGTCGGGTTGGCGCCCATCGTCGGCGCATTTGCTGCCGGCCTGGTCCTCGAAGAGTTTTTTTTGCAGGAGTTCAAGGGCCATTCCCTGCGCGACCTCCTCTCGCCTCTGGAATCGCTGATTGTTCCTGTTTTTTTCATGCTCATGGGCATGCAGGTGAAACTGGAAACATTCGCTGACCTCAAAGTCGTGTTCCTGGCGGCCGTTCTCACTCTGGCGGCCATTCTCGGGAAAGTCGTATCCGGCCTCGCCTGTCGCCGCGGCGTGGACCGGCTTTCCGTGGGCATCGGCATGATGCCTCGCGGCGAAGTGGGCTTGATTTTTGCCAGTATTGGGAAGGGACTTGGAGTGGTGAGCGACGAAGTTTTCTCCGCCGTGGTCATCATGGTCATGGTCACCACGCTGTTGGCGCCGCCCTTGTTGAAGATTACTTTGGCCCGCAGCGCCGTGCGCACTTCCGTGTAGCGAAATGAACGCTTAGAGTCCTGTGTACGTCTGCCGCCGCAGGAACTGCCCCGCGCCTGCCCGCCCCACGAACAGGTTGTTCTCGATCACCACGCGCCCGCGCGAGAGCACCACTTTCGGCGCGCCTTTTGTGCGGATGCCTTCAAACATCGAATAATCCACGCGCATGTGGTGCGTCTTGGCGCTGATGGTCTGCTCAAAATTCGGATCGAACACAATCACGTCTGCGTCCGACCCCACCGCCACTGTGCCTTTCCGGGGATACAGCCCGAACAATTTTGCCGGCCCCGTGGACACTAGTTGCACGAACCGGTTCACCGAAAATCTCCCGCCGTGCACCCCGCCCGTGTATACCAGGCTGAGCCGGTGCTCGATCCCCGGCCCGCCGTTTGGAATTTTCGTAAAGTCATCCTTGCCCAGCTCCTTTTGCTCTTTGTAGCAAAACGGGCAGTGGTCGGTGGACACCATTTGCAGCGTGTCTTTCGCCAGACCTTGCCAGAGTTTTTCCTGGTGCCACTTTTCCCGCAGCGGCGGCGTAAACACATACTTCGCGCCCTCGAATCCCGGGGCATCCATGTTTTCGAGTGAAAGGAAGAGATACTGCGGGCACGTCTCTGCATACGCCGGCAGCCCGCGGTCGCGCGCCTCGCGCACTTTTTCCAGCGCCTCGTTGCACGAGAGGTGCACGATGTACACCGGTGCGCCGGCCATCTCCGCCAGCGCAATGGCCCGCGAGGTCGCTTCCGCCTCCGCCGTGGTCGGCCGCGTCAGCGCATGATACTTCGGCGCTTTCTTCCCCTCCGCCAGCGCCCGTTGCACGATCACGTCAATCACGCCGCCGTTTTCCGCGTGCATGCAGATCAGCCCGCTGTGCTTCGCGGCCTGCGACATCGCTTTGAAAATTGATGCGTCGTCCAGCATAAACACGCCCGGATAGGCCATGAACAGCTTGAAACTGGACACGCCCTCGCGCACCAGCGCGCCCATCTCTTCGAGTTGCGCATCTTTCAGGTCGGTGATGATGCAGTGGAACGCATAATCCGTTACCGCTTTGCCATCGGCTTTTTTCATCCAAGCTTCGAACGCCGTGCGCAGCGTTTGGCCCTTGTACTGGATCGCAAAATCGATCAGCGTCGTCGTTCCGCCAAACGCCGCGGCAATCGTGCCCGTCTGGAAATCGTCCGCACTGGTGGTGCCGCCGAACGGCATGTCCAGGTGCGTGTGCACATCGATTCCGCCGGGCATTACGTAGCAGCCCTTTGCATCAATAATTTTCGTCGCGCCCTCCGTGGGGAGCTGCGCCGCAATCGAGTTGATTTTGTCGCCTACGATGCCCACGTCCGCGGCGTACGTATCCGTCGCCGTCACCACCGTGCCGTTTTTGATCACCGTATCAAATCGCATCTTGCTTCTCCCTGACGCGGCCCATTTTTGTAGCGCCCGGCTTCAGCCGGGCATTCTTGCTGTGCGATAATGCGGCATCACCTCGAGATGGTAAATATCTAATGTTTTTTCTTCTTCTCCACACATGAGATAAATATTGAACTGTGTCACCCCCGCCTCACGCAATTTTTCCAGCTTCTGCCGGTGCGCCTCCACCGGCCCCACCAGGCAGAAGCGATCCACCACGTCGTCGCTCACGAAGTTCGCGTTGTCGCTGCCCACTTCGCAGTGGTGCTGATAGTCGTAGCCGCCGCGGTTGCGCACATACGAGATGAGCGCTTCCGGCAGTTCTTCCGGCTTGTACTTCGAAATCAAATCCATCACGTGGTTTGACACCAGGGCAGGGAACCACCGCACGCGCTCCCGGCACTTTTCGAGATTGGCATCCACCCACACCGGCGCCGCCGCCATGATTTCAATTTTATTGAAATCGCGCCCCGCTTCTTTCGCGCCCTCGCGCACGAATCCCACGCACCACGCGATCAAGTCCGGGTCCGCAAATTGCAGGATCACGCCATCGCCGATTCGTCCCGCGCACCGCAGCGCCTTTGGCCCGTAGCCTGCCACCCACACGCGTGGCGCGTGGCCGTTCGTCCACGTCAGCCGCGCGTCCTTGCCTTCGTATTGAATGGTGCGCCCCGCATTCAGATCGCGGAAGTCGCGCACGAATTCTTCCAGGGTTTCGAGCGTGGTCGGCTTTTTCCCCAGGACGCGCCGTGAACTGTCGCCGCGCCCGATGCCCAGCTCCATCCGCCCGCCGGAAATCAGGTTCATCGTGGCAAACAGGCTGGCGCACACGGTCACGTCGCGCACCGCCGGGTTCGTCACGCAGGGCCCCAGGCGCATCCGTTTCGTGTTCGCCGCCATCAGTGTCATCAGCGGCATGCATTCTTTCCATAACACATGCGAGTCGAACATCCAGCCGTACGCGAACCCGCACTCCTCCGCTTGCCGCGACAGCGCCACCACGCGCTCCACGCTGATGTCGGGCTTCAATGTGATTCCGAATTCCATCTCTCACTCCTTTTCAATCCGCCGGCTCTACCGCCGGCTGCGTAACCGTCATCAACGCATAATACGCGCTGAACCCCACCGCAAATCCCACAAACCACGCATAGCTGTAGAGCACACGCATCGGCTCGTAAATCAATCCCAGAAACGCCGCGCCGCACCCCGCTGCCAGCGCCGCCAGCCCGTTCCAATTGACCCCACGCGAAAATTCATACTCGCCGCCGCGCTGGTAGAGGTCTGCCACGGAAAGCTGTTTTTTCCGCAGAAGGTAGTAATCGCAAATCAAGATCCCCGCAATCGGCCCGAGAAATCCCGAATAGCCGACGAGCCACGTGTACAGATACGTTTCGTAATTCGCCAGCAATTTCCACGGTTGCATCGCTATGCCTAGAATCCCCGTGATGATCCCGCCGGTGCGGAAGCTGATGCCTCGCGGCCACGCGTTGGAAAACGCATTCGCCGGCGAAACGATATTTGCCGCCACGTTGGTCGTCAGAGTTGCCACCACCACGCCCGCCAGCGCAATGGCCACTGCAATCGGTGACCCCATCTTTCCAGCCAGCGCCACCGGGTCCCAGATGGCCTCGCCGAAAATCGCCACGGTCATGGACGTGACGGCAATTCCGATGAACGAATACAGCGTCATGGTCAGCGGCAAGCCCAAGCTCTGCCCCACCGCGTGCGCCCGCTGGCTCTTTGCGTAGCGCGTGAAGTCGCAAATGTTCAACGCCAGCGTGGACCAGAAGCCCACCATCCCCGTCAGCGACACTACGAAGAACGGCAGGAACTCGCGAAATGTCACAAATTTTCCTGGTGACGTGAACATTGGCCCGAACCCGCCTGCTTTCACGTACGCCCACGCCAGCAGCGCCACCGAAATCACAATCAAGAAGGGTGCGCCATAATCCTCTAGGATGCGGATGGATTCTGTCCCGCGGATGACCACGTACATGTTCATCGCCCAGAAAACAAAAAAGCAGATCCAGATCCCCCCCGGCACGTTTTTCCAGCCGTTCCACAATGAAAGCAGAATCGTGTGGATCGCTTGTCCACCAATCCATGTCTGAATGCCAAACCACCCGCATGCCACCAGCGCCCGCGCCACGGACGGAATGTTCGCGCCGAGCACGCCGAACGCCGACCGCGCAAACACCGGAAAGGGAATTCCATATTGCGCGCCCGCGTGCGAGTTCAACAGCATCGGTACGAGCACGATCAAGTTGCCTAGAAGAATTGTGAACAGAGCCTGCTTCCAGCTCATCCCGCCGGCAATCAGGCTCGACGCCAGCATGTAGCTCGGAATGCAGATGGCCATCCCGATCCACAACGCCGCAAACTCGTACGCGCCCCACCGCCGCTCTTCGGCCTTCGTCGGCGCCAGGTCTTCGTTGTACAGCGCACTTCCGCGCATCGCCTCCAGTTCGGGCGAGTTGGCTTCAGAAGCACCAGTCTTGTTATTCGCGTGCGCGGCGGACATCAGTTCCTTTGTTTTTTCTCTATCTGCGAAAATCTGCGTCCATCTGCGGATAAATTCTTTCGCTTAGTAAATATTCGACTCGCGTTTGCGGCCCGTGTAGTCGATATACACCGTCTTCAACTCCGTATAGAAATCAATCGCCACACGGCCCATTTCCCGCAGACCGACGCCGGTTGCCTTCATCCCGCCAAACGGAAGCTGCGCTTCGCCCCCGACCGTCGGTGAGTTGACGTGCGTAATGCCCGTCTCGATCTTGTCGATAAACTCAAAAATCTTTGCCGCATCATTCGAGTAGATCGAGCTCGAGAGTCCATAACGCACCGAATTCGCCACGCGCAGCGCCTCCTCAAAATCCTTCACGCGAATGATGCTCAGCACCGGCCCAAAGACTTCGTCCTGCGCGAGCGTGCTGTCCCACGCGACGTGGTCAAAAATCGTCGGCGCGACGTAGTAGCCGTTGTACCCCGGTCCGGTGAGCCGATCGCCGCCCAGCAGCAGCTTTGCCTCTTTTTTCCCGATCTCGATGTAATGCAGGTCCGTCTTCAACTGCGACTCGTCCACCGCCGGCCCCATGTCCATGGCCGGGTCGAGCCCGTTGCCCGTCTTCAACTTTTTCGTGCGCTCCACCAGCATGGCCACAAACTGGTCGGCCACTTTTTCTTCGACCACCACGCGGCTCGTCGCCGTGCAGCGCTGTCCCGTCGACGCGAACGCACCGAACACAGTGGACTCCACCGCTAGTTGTAGGTCGGCGTCGGCGAGAATCACGATGGGATTTTTTCCGCCCATCTCGCACTGGCACTTCTTCATTTTTCGCGCGCCCTGCGCATAAAGCTCGCAGCCCACTTCGTTCGACCCGGTGAAAGATACGGCCTTCACGTCCGGATGCTGCAGCAATTCGTCGCCCACTTCGCTGCCGGAGCCCACCACCATGTTCAGCACGCCCGCGGGCACGCCCGCCTGCTCGAAAATCTCCGTCACCTTCGCGCCGGTGAACGCGGTCAGCGTCGCCGGCTTGAACACCACCGTGTTGCCCGCGACCAGCGCCGGCGCCATCTTCCACACCGGAATGGACACCGGAAAATTCCACGGCGTGATCGCCGCCACCACACCCAGCGGCTGTTTGATCGTGTAGGCAAAATTTTTCGGCAGCTCGCTCGGCACCGTTTCGCCGCCGATGCGCCGCGATTCGCCGGCCATGAATTCCAGAATGTTCACCGACTTCATCACTTCGCCCAGCGAGTCCTTGAATGTCTTGCCCTCTTCCCGCGTCAGAATTCGTGCCAATTCGTCTTTCTGCTGTTCCATGAGGATGGCGGCTTTGGCGATCACGCGCCCGCGCACCGGCGCCGGCGTATCGCGCCACGCCGCAAACGCCGCCTTCGCCGCAGCAATCGCCGCGCGCGTCTCTTCCCGCGACGACAGAGGAACCAGTCCCACCACTTCATCCAGATTCGCCGGGTTCCGCCGCTCGCTCGTCCGCGTCGCCTTCGACTCCACCCATTTCCCATTAATAAAATTCCTGCAAATCTGCACTGTCGTCGCCACTGTCGCCATTTGGCCCCCTATGAATGTTCGGCAAACCGAATTTCGCGTTTCGTGTTTAGACCCGCACCTCGCTGAAAGATTTGTCGAGGAGCTTGATTGCTTCATCCACATCTGCCTTGCCGATATTCAGCATCGGCGAAATACGCAGCACATTCCCATACAGCCCGCCCTTGCCGATGAGCAGCCCGTTTTCCCTTGTGCGTTCCATCACCTGCGTTGTGGCTTCCGCTGCGGGCTCCTTGGTCGTGCGGTCCTTCACCAGTTCGAGACCCTGCATCAGCCCCATGCCGCGGACGTCGCCAATCAGCGCATGTTTCTGCTGCAACTCTTCGAGCTTTCCGCGGAAGTACCGCCCTACAGTGTCCACGTTGTCGAGCAAATGTTCCTCTTCGATCACCTCAATCGTTGCCCGCGCCGCCACCGACGTCACCGGGTTTCCGCCGAATGTCGAAATCGTCAGCCCCTTGAACGCGTCTGCGAGCGCCGCGGTTGTAATCGTCGCGCCGATGGGCACGCCGTTGCCCATTCCTTTCGCGCACGTAATCATGTCCGGCTCGACTTCCCACTGCTCGATGCCAAACCACTTCTTTCCCGTGCGCCCGAAGCCCGTTTGCACTTCGTCAGCGATAAACAGTCCGCCGTAATTCTTCACAATCTTGAAAACCATCTTGAAATATTCCGGCGGCGGCGTGATGAACCCGCCCACACCCTGAATCGGTTCGGCGATGAACGCGGCGATCGACCCGCTCGTGCCGGTCTGGATCAGGTTTTCCACGTCTTTCGCGCACGCCACGTTGCAGTCCGGATATTTCAGGGTCAGCGGGCAGCGGTAACAATACGGATTAATCGCGTGCGAAATTCCTACGCTGATCACGCCGGCCTTGCGCCACGGCGCATGCGCCGTCACCGACTTTGCCAGCATCGACCCGCCCGAGTACGCGTGCCGCAGCGCCACGATGTCGTAGCTGTTCGACGCCATCCGCGCCAGCAGGATCGCCGCTTCGTTCGCTTCCGTGCCCGAATTGGTGAAAAAACTCTTTTGCAGTTTTCCCGGCGTAATCTGCGCCAGCTTTTCCGCCAGCGCGACGATGTTTTCATTCGGGTAGAGCGTCGAGGTATGCTGCAGTTTGTCGACCTGCGCCTTGATTTTGCTCGTCACCTTCGGGTTCGCGTGCCCCACCGAAATCGTGAGGATGCCGCCGAAAAAGTCGAGGTACTTCCGCCCGTCGAGGTCCCACACGTATTGCATCGAAGCGCGGTCCGCTACCAGCGGCTTTGCGTAGTAATTCGTAACTGCGGGCCACAAGTATTCCTTGTGCTTGCGGATCACTTCTTCGCTGCGAGTCGCTTCTGTTTGCGCTTTTGTCGTCATCTGTCAGTCCTTTGGAATCAAGGTTTGCCGCGGTTGGAAAAGGAACGGCAAGTATGCGTCCTCGCAGCCTATTTTCTAATTTCTATTTTCGCTTTTCGCCCTTTTCTATCTGCGTTCATCTGCGGTTGCATTTGATCTAATTTGCAGCGTTGGCCGCTTTTGCGCCCGTCTGTGTGCGGGTGATCTCTCCGTACGAATCCGGCCTCCGGTCGCGGTAGAACTGCCACGTGGCGCGCACCTGATCAATTTCTTCCAGGTTGATGTCGGCCACCACCAACTCGTCTTTGTCGCGGCTGGCCTGCGCCACGATTTTTCCACGCGGGTTACACACGTAGCTTTTCCCGTAGAACTCGCCGATCTTCCATGGCGCCTCGTATCCCACGCGGTTGATGGCCGCCACGAAGTACCCGTTGGCCACCGCGTGCGCCGGCTGCTCGAGTTCCCACAGATATTCGCTCAGCCCGGCCACCGTCGCCGACGGATTGAACACGATTTCCGCGCCGTTCAGCCCCAGGCAGCGCGCCCCTTCGGGGAAATGCCGGTCGTAGCAGATGTACACGCCCACACGAGCGAACTTGGTCTCGAACACCGGATAGCCGGTGTTTCCGGGCGTAAAATAAAATTTTTCCCAGAAGCCTGGGTGGACGTGCGGAATGTGGTGCTTGCGATATTTGCCGAGGTATTTCCCGTCGGCGTCGATCACCGCCGCGGTGTTGTAGAACACGCCGGCCATTTCCAACTCGTACACCGGCACGACCATCGCCATTTTGTAGCGCTTGGCCAGCTTCTGCATCAACGTCACCGTCGGCCCGCCGGGCACGCGTTCCGTCAAGTCATACCATCGCGTCTGCTGTTCGGCGCAGAAGTACGGGCCGTAAAACAGCTCCTGCAACCCGAGGATCTGCACCTTCTTTTTCGCCGCCGCGGCGATCAGCTTTTCGTGTTTCGCGATCATCTTCTGTTTGATCTGTTTGAGCGCAAACTTCTCCGGCGACCATTCGCAGTGCGCCTGAATCAGACCGCATCGAACCACACGAGGCATAGGACACCTCTTCACGGGAATGAGATTCGGAAAGTCTAGTCCCAGACACACGCACACGCAAGCGCCGTTGGGGGATTGTTCTTGCGAATGAGTCGGAATTCAGAATGACAACAAATTAGATGTAGCCGAGGCCTTCGAGGCGGTTCTTCACGGCGTCTTCGCCAGACCCGAAGCCTTCGGGTGGCTTCTTCTCCATGCCGGCGAATTTGCTTCCACCAAGCGCTCGGCTGCCGCTGCCTCCGCCACCGCCGCTCTCACCGAACCTCAATCCACCAAGTAGGGGGAGCGCACTCGACTTTTCGTAGAAAATCAAAGGGCCGGCGCATTCCGCCGGCCCGCATATTTTTCCCTGACCCCTGATCCCCGACCCCTGGTCCCTGCCTTCTAACTCCCCTCCACCTTGACCATTTCCATCCGCGTCTGAATCACGCGCAAAATCGTATCGCGTGAAATCATGCCCACCACGCGGTCTCCCGCCACCACCGGCATCTGGTTGATGTCTTCCGTCTGCATGCGTTCGAGCAGGTTCAGCACCGGCTCTTCCGGCGAAGTCACGTGCACCTGCTCGCGCGGGATCATGGCCGCCTGCACCGACGTGGTCGTCCACTCCTCCCGCGGAATCTTGCTCGCCGCATGCACGCTGATCAGTCCAACCAGTTGTCCCGCGCCCTGCACCAGGTGGCACCTCCGCCCGGTGCGCACGATTTCGTCCACATAGTCCATCACGGAAATGCTCCGCGGCACGGTAGGCAGCTCCGGGCTCATGATGTCTCCTGCGCGAACGCCCGCCAGCGTGTTGCGGATGGCCACCTGCGCAAAGGTTTCCTGCGCCGCGCTCAGCAGGAACCATCCGATAAACGCCCACCAGATTCCGTCGAACCGCCCGAGTAATTCATCCGTCAGCGCCGAATAAATCCCCACCACAATCATCAGATAAGCAATCAACTGCCCGCCCACCGACGCCGTCTTCGTGGCTCGCGTGTAGTCTCCGGTCACCTGCCACACGATGGCGCGCAGGATGCGTCCGCCGTCCAGCGGAAATCCCGGCACCAGGTTGAACGTCGCCAGCGCGAAGTTAATCAGCGCCAGCCACGCCGCCACCGCTTCCACCATCCCGCCGTCCGGGGCTGCGCGGGCCACCAGGTAGAACGCGCCCGCCAGCACGTAGCTCGCGAGGGGCCCGGCCACGGCAATATTGAACTCCTGCTTGGCCGTTCGTGCTTCCCGCCCGATCCGCGCCAATCCGCCAAAAACAAACAGCGTGATGGAAACGACCGGAATCTTGTACCGCAGGGCCACCACGCTGTGTCCCAGCTCGTGGAACAGCACCGAGCCAAAAAACAGTAAGCTGCTCAGAATCCCCGCCGCCCAATGCTGCTCGACCGCCCATTGCGGATGTTGGCTTGTGAAATACGACACCCAGGAAAAGGTGATGAGCGCGAACAGAAGAAACCAGCTCGCGTGCAGATGGATGGGGATCCCCAAAATCCGCCCGATTTTGAATCCGGTCCCTACCATTGTTGCTACCTCAGCCTCGGTTGTACGCTGCCTTATTTCTTTTCCGCCTGGCCCGGCGCCTCGTCCGCGCCTGAAATTTTCTGGTCTTCGGTCCCGGCCGGGCTCGGAACCGCGGGCCGCCGCTGCGGCCACACCAGCGATGCGAGCACGGAAGCTACAAGGATCGCCGCAATCACTCCCAGCGAGACGCCAACGGGGATTTTCCCGACCAGTTCCGTGGCCAGCATCTTCAACCCCACAAACACGAGAATAGCCGAAAACCCATAGTGCAGGTAGTGGAAGAGCTGCATCATTCCTGCCAGCGCGAAGTACAGCGCACGTAGTCCTAGCATGGCGAACACGTTTGACGTGTACACGATGAACGCATTGTTCGTGATGGCCAGGATGGCCGGGATCGAGTCCACCGCGAAGATCACGTCCGTGGTCTCGATGAACAACAGCACCACGAAAAGCGGCGTCGCGGCCAGCCGTCCCGCGCGCCGCACCCAAAACCGGTCGCCTTCGTATTCCGTTGTCACCGGCACGAACCGCCGGAACGCCCGGATCACCGGGTTCTTCTCCGGATGGATCTCTTTGCCTTTCTGCAGGGCCATTTTGATGCCGGTCAGGATCAGGAATGCCCCGAAGACGTAGATGATCCAGTGAAACTTCTCAATCAGCGCAATCCCCGCCGCAATGAACACCGCTCGCATGATCAACGCCCCGAGGATGCCCCAGAACAACACCTTGTGCTGGTACTTCTCCGGTACGCGGAAGTAGCTGAAAATCAGCAGAAACACGAAAATGTTATCTACGCTGAGCGCTTTTTCGATTAGGTAACCAGTCAGAAATTCGAGCGCCCGCTGTTCCCGCTCCGCCGGAGCATAGCCCCCGAACCATCCGAGCCAGATCCCCAGGTTGAATACCAGCGACAGCAGGACCCACACCACGCTCCACGTCACGGCTTCCTTGATCTTCACCTCGTGCGCCTTCCGGTGGAACACGCCGAGGTCCACCGCCAGCATGGCGAGAACGAAGACATTGAAGCCCACCCACCACACGATCGGTACTGACATTTCGACGCCCCCCTTACGCGCAAGGCAATAGGTTTCTGCTTGATTTCAGCGGGAAACCCGCCGGTTCAGTTGCCGCGGCGGGCAGAAAGACAAAGTTGGAAAGCGCCTACATGGATGCTGTTTCGACTACCTCACACCTTCATCATAGCAGATTCCGACCGCTGCGTACTCGCCGCCACAGCGTGTTCTGCCGCACACGCGACGCCGCCCCGCAACCATAGCTAACCGCTTTGTAATCAATAACAAAACTATGGCTCCCCATGTGCCACTACCTCGGCCGTGAGGAACGACGGAGGCAACTTCGATGCGGCGGACAAACGAAGCAGCCAGCCAGCAACCGGAAAAAACCTCACGGCATTCTGACCTTTCCATCGGCATGTGGCGCGTAGCCGCGGTGCTGCTGCTCGCCCTGGCCGAAGCCCATGCGCAGGAACGCCCTGCCGCCAGCGCATCCGCAGAAAGCAAGCCGCCGGCCCGTCCCGAGCGCCGAGTCGTCATCAGCATTCCCGACCGCAAGCTCGCGCTCATCGAAGACGGCAAAGTCGTGAAAGTGTATCCGGTGGCCGTCGGCGCCCCGGCCACACCCAGCCCCAGCGGCGAGTTCCGCGTCCGCGAGCGCATCACCAATCCCACTTACTACGCCCCCGGCAACGTCATTGGTCCGGGCAAAGCGAATCCGCTCGGCACGCGCTGGATCGGACTCGGCCAGCGCGGCTACGGCATTCACGGCACCAACGAGCCG
The DNA here is from genome assembly GCA_964542805.1 of uncultured Acidobacteriaceae bacterium. Classification (GTDB taxonomy): domain Bacteria; phylum Acidobacteriota; class Terriglobia; order Acidiferrales; family UBA7541; genus JACQDE01. The sequence goes on along the minus strand of CAZIWR010000003.1, from coordinate 36,240 downwards.
CGCTCCATCGGCAAGCGCGCCTCGCACGGCTGCATCCGCATGAACCAGGCGGATGTTGAGGAGTTGTTCGAACTCGTCCGCGCCGGCGACCTCGTCGAGCTGCACGCCGAGCGCGGCGCGGAAATTGCCGCGATCTTCGGCGACGCTCCGGCCGTTCCTGCTGCGCCTGTCACGAAGTCCGCGCCCGCCGTCGTCGCCACCGTGATGTAGGAATTATGTAGGGGCCGGTCTTTAGACCGGCCCTTCGTGTTTCGGCGGCCCTCAGGCCGGCATTTTGGAAATCGTGAATTGGAGGCAATTAGATGGCACCACTCATCTCCACCGCAATCCTGCTCGCCGCAGCCCTGGCCTCGTTTTCACTCGCGCTCGTGCTCGCGCGCCTCGGCCTCGCCGCGATGTTTCGCATTCTGCCCGCCGCGCGTCCACCGTTGCGCCTAATTTCCGGCGGCCGCGCACGGCTGGCCTCAGCGGGGCGGGTGCTGTAGGGGCGCTGCTTGCTGCGCCCAATTGGTTTTCTCAGCGGCGTCCTGACGGTCGCCCTGGAAAGGGGTGGTCTCATGCTTTTGTTGAAGTACATGCTTCTCACGGCGGGCATCGGGCTGTTTGCCGGTGCTATCGCCGTGATTGCCTATGACGTTTTTGCTTCCATCCAATACCGGCGCCTGCTCGCCGCGGGCACGGGTGTTGCCGCACTTCCGCCGCACGCCGTTCGCCTGCGGCTGGCTGGTAAACTCGCGCTCATCGCCTGGCTGCCATTTCTGCTTGGCCTGAGCATCGTGGTGGTGCCCACGGGCATGGCCGGAGTGCGCGTCAGCCAGTTTGCCGGCACGCGCGCGGGCGCGCTCTATCCCGGCGTGCACCTGGTTCCGCCGCTGCTGGAATCCGTCGCGCTCTACGACACCCGCGAGCACGTCTTCACCACCGCCGGTGCCGACGACGCGAAAAAGAAAGCGGAAGTCCTGAAGGTGCAGGCCCGCGAAGGCTTGTCCATCGGCCTGGCCATCAGCGTGCGCTATCGGCTCGACCCCAAGCGCCTCGACTACATCCACGCCAATCTGCCGCAGCCAGTGGACGAAGAACTTGTCGCGCCCGTTGTGGCTAGCGTCTTCCGCCAGGTGATTCCCAATTTCACCGTGCGCGAAGTCTTCGCCACGCGTCGCGAAGAAATCCGCAAGGCCGCCACCGACGCCATTTCCACCCGCCTCGGCTCTGACGGCATCCTGGTGAAGGAAGTCATGCTCCGCGACATCGTGCTCCCCGCTGAGTACTCCCGCGGCCTCGAAGGCCTGCTGCTGAAAGAACAGGAGAACGAGCGCCTCAGCGTCGAAACCGAAATCAAGCAGAAACAGGTGCGCACTGCCGAGCTGGAAGCCGAAGCCGCGAAAGTGCGCGAGGTGAAGCAAGCCGAAGGCGCCGCACAGGTCCGCGTGCTTATTGCCAAGTCCGAATCCGACGCCATGCAGTACACCTTGCCTCTCAAGCAGAAGCAGATCGAGCAGTCGCGGCTGGAAGCCGAAGCCCGCAAGGAATCCACGCTCAAGAACGCCGAAGCCGCCGCGCAGGCCAAGGTGATCGACAGCAAGGCCGAGCTGGAAAAGCGCAAATACCTCGCGGAAGCCGAGGCCAATCGCATTCGCGTCACGGCTACCGCCGACGCCGAGCGCATGAAGCTCGAAGCACTCGTGCTCAAGCAGAACCCCATGCTCATTCAGAAGATTATCGCCGAGCGGCTCTCCGACAAATTGCAGATGATTATGGTGCCGTCCGACGGAAAATTCTTTTTCGCCAACGATGTCTTCCGCTCCTCGCTGGGCATGAACGCCGTCACGCAACCCGACGAAAACGAGGATCCGCCGCGCAAGCCCAACAACGGCAGCACCCGCCCGCCGCAGTAGCCGTAGGACAGGCTTTCAGCCTGTCCGCGTCTGACCTCGGCATGGTGCAGATGGATGGAGTCTCACGATGTTGTCCCGCTGGCAAAACCCCTTGCTTGTCCTGAGCGAATGCGAAGGACGGGTGGCTTCGCTCCGCCTGGCGCCGGGCGCCGCCGCACTCGTCCGCCGTGGCGGGCGAAGCCACCCTGCCAGCGCCCGCACTCTCACGTCATTCCGACTCGTCCCGAGCTCAGGCGAGGGAGCGGAGCGAGGATCTTTTCCGCTGCGGTTCATGCGGCGAATCCCTCTTCGTCACCTTAACACTCCCACCTTTTGGTTTTTCAACTCTGTCACTCTGCAACTCTCCCACTCTGCAACTTTCCCCGTGTGCTAACATGCCTCTCGCGTCCCGACTCTTCGTCCCGACACTTCGGCAGGTGGCGCACTCTCATGCCGGCTACGCGCCGTCTCATTCTGTTCATCATTATCATTCTTCTCCTGCTGCTTCTTTTTATCGTGGTCCCCAGCGTCTCCTGGTCGCAGACCCCGCCGCCCAATCCGTGGCAGGACCCCGCCCGCGAACTGGCCAAAAAAATCGTCGCCATCACCGGCCCTCGCCAAACGGTCACGCTCGCCGTGCGCAACATTTCCTCGCTCTCCGACTCCGAGGTCGCCGCCGTGCGCCTCGCTCTTGATGCCGAACTCCGCGCCGCAGGCCTCCGCCTCGCCGCCAAACCCGACGCCGCCCCCGAGCTGCGCATCACCCTCTCCGAAAATGTCCAGGGCCTCCTCTGGATCGCCGAAATCCCCCACGACGCTTCCAGCGAAGTCGCTATGGTCTCTCTGCCCAAAACTGCCGCCTTTCCGCCAACAGCAACAACTCAGATGTTCGTCCTCCACCCCAAGCTCATTTATCAACAGGATGAACCAATTCTCGATTTTGGTTTCGCTGAACCGAAGAGTCCCTCCGGCGCCAGGCTTTTCGTGGTGGGACGCTCTCAAGTGGAAACCTACATACCGAATGGCAGTGGTTGGAAACTAATTCAATCCGCTCAGCTACCGCATCCGATGATTTCTTCTCGTGATCCGATTGCTGACCTGAGAATCAACGCAGATTCTTCCTTTTGGCTTTGGCTCGCCGGTTTTGTTTGTCGTGGGGGACCACAACCATCTCCCCAAATGACGTGTTCGGACATAGTAATGAATCGCGACTCGACGTCCCCACAGAAATCAGATTTCTCTCCGCAGATTGTACAGGGCAGGAATTTCTATCGAGTTCCCGATTTCGATACAGGTGGTCCAGGCGAAACTCTGCAGTATGCAGAAATGTGGCTCAAGCAATACGGAAAAACAGTTCTCGTGAAAATTAGACTCGACGGGACTGCTTGGATTCTTCGTGAGGTGCAAAGCGGCGCGAGCGAAGCCACCAAATCAGGCTGGGGAAGCCAATTGGGGGTTGTCGAGAGCGGGTGTGGGAAGGGCATGCAGCTTCTGGTCACCGCGCCCGGCGATTGGACGGCACCGGACGCGATTCAGGCAGTGGAGTTCGACGGCCTACAACCGGCATATGTTATAGCTCCTCTGTTGATGCCGGGCCCAGTCATCAAGCTCAATTTCGACTTGCCGAACGGAATGGCCTTTGCGGTCGTGCGCAATCTCAATACGAATCGCTATGAAGCGTACACTCTCACTCTCTCTTGCGGCCGCTAGCCTTGTCGTAGGACAGGCTTTCCAGCCTGTCCTCTTGACGCTTTTGTGCGCCGCCCCTGCGGCGGCTTCCACCCGCCCCCGTTACGGCGGCACCCTTCGTGTCGAGCTCAGCGCCCGCGTCACTTCGCTCGACCCCGCCGAAAAACCAGCCGACTGGGCCGAAGCCGTCGCCAAGCAGCGTCTCCTAAATCTGGCCTTCGATCCCCTCGTGCGCCTCGACGCAAACGGCCAGCCGAAACCTGCGCTCGCGCTTTCCTGGAAGTCCGACGCCACCGCCAAGCGCTGGGAATTCACCTTGCGCCCCGGCGTCAAGTTTCACGATGGCACTCCGCTTGCTCCCTTGGATGTCGTGGCCGCGCTTTCAAAATGGCGAGAAAGCTGGAAAGTCTCTTCATCCGGAGACTCCGTCGTGATTCAGTGCGACGACGCGCAACCCCATCTCCCTTTCGAGCTTTCGCTTGTTTTTATTTCCCGCCGCACCGCTGAAAATGCTCTCGTCGGCACGGGTCCCTTCCGCATCACCAGTTGGCAACCCGGCACGCACGTCGTTTTTTCCGCCAACGAGGATTCTTGGGAAGGCCGGCCGTTCGTGGACAGCATTGAAATCGAAATGGGCCGTTCCCTGCGCGACCAGCTCCTCGACTTCGAGCTGGGCAAGGCCGATCTCGTCGAGCTCGCTCCCGACCAGCTCCGCGCCCTGACGCAAAGCGGCAAGAAAACCTGGTCTTCCGCGCCGGTGCAGTTTTACGAGCTTTCCATCGCCAGCACAAGAATCGGGAGTCCCGCCAGTGCATTCCGCGATGCGCTTTCTCTCGCCATCGACCGCGCCGCCATTCACAACGTCCTGCTGCAAAAACAGGGCGAGATTGCCGGCGGCTGCCTCCCGCAGTGGTTGAGCGGCTACTCCTTCTTGCTTTCCACTTCGCGCAATCTCGACGACGCTCGCAAATTCTTAGCGAAATCCTTCGCCGCCCCGCCGCCTCTGACGCTTGCCTACGATCCGGCGGACCCTCTGGCGCGAGCCATTGCCGAGCGCGTGGCGCTCAACGCCCGCGAGATTGGTGTTACTCTTCAGGTGAAGCCGCGAAACACGATGGAAAAAGATGCGCGCCCCGATGTAGAACTCTTCCGCCGGCACATTGGCGTGCCGCACCCCGGCTTGGCGATGGACTTCGTTTGCCCTTCGACGCACTGGGGTGATTCCGCGCTCAAGTCCGGAGATGCGGAGCAGATGTACAAGCTCGAATTGGATTCGCGCGAGCAGGCGCCGTACCGTGTGCCGCTCTTTTATTTGCCGGAGAGCTTTGCCATCGCCGCGCGCGTGAAAAACTGGATGCCCTATCGCTGGGGCGAATGGCGCCTCGCCGACGTCTGGCTCGCGCCCGACGAATCCGCCGCGCCGCAAACACAGAAATTGCCGGAGAAGCCGTGACTTTTCGCACCCGCTTATTGATCGCCTTCACGCTGATGGTGGTGTTCGCCGTCGCTGTCGTGGCCTGGGTCGTGAGCGCGACCACGCGCCGCGCCTTCGAGCAGCTCGACGCCCAGCGCACGCAGGCCCTCGTCGCGCAATTCCAGCAGGAATTCGCCCGCCGCGGCGCGGAGATCGTCCACCGCGTGGACGGCGTCGCCGAGACCGAAGCCACGCAGCGCATGGCGCTGCGGCTGAATCTTCCCGACGCCGACGTTTCTCTCTACGTCAACGACGCCACGGGAATTTCCCGCACCCATCAGCTCGATTTCGTGGAGATCGTCAACCACGATGGCGCCATTATTTCCTCCGCGCAGTGGCCCGCGCGCTTCGGCTACAAGAACGACTGGGTCACGCAGCCGGTGGACTGGAAGGTGCGCGGCGCGTTTCTGCGAAAAGAAGAACTCCCCGACGGATTTGCCCTCGCGCTCGTGTCCGTGCGGCCCGTGGCTGTCGGCGAACGCAAAATCTACATCATCGGAGGCCAGCGCCTGGACAAGGAGTTTCTCGCTTCGCTGGTGCTTCCCGTAGGCATGCGCGCGCTGCTTTATCGCAACCTCGAACAGAATTTCGCCGCAGCTTTGCTCACTGATGCGAACGGTCCGCTTGCGCAGCCCGCCCCGCTCGCCCCGCTCATTGAAGACGTGCGCCGCCAACCCCGTGAGCTGGTGCAGACGATTCAGTGGTCGCGCGACCCGGCCAGTGCTGAATCTGTGCACGCCATTCCGCTGCTCGGTCCGGCCAGCGAGCTGCTCGGCGTGTTGCTGGTCGCCAGCTCGCGCCGCGAAATTGTCGCGCTTGGCGGTTTCATTCGCTCCACGGCGTTTCTTGTCGCCGCCGCCGGCATTCTCGTCGGCTTTGTCCTGAGCTGGTGGGCTTCCGCGCGCATCACCAGTCCCGTGCAGCAGCTCGCCGCTGGCGCCCGCGAAGTCGCCGCCGGAAACTGGCACGCGCGCGTGGACGTCCCTGCGGGCGGAGAAATCGCCGAGCTGGCCCGCGCCTTCAATTACATGACGCTACAACTGGCCACGCAGCGCGAACAGTTGGTGCAGTCCGAGCGCGTGGCCGCGTGGCGCGAGCTGGCCCGCCGCCTCGCTCACGAGCTGAAAAATCCGCTCTTCCCTCTGCAAATCACCGTGGAAAATCTGCAGCGCGCGCGCGAGCGCAGCCCGGGCGAATTCGACGAAGTGTTCCGCGAAAGCACCAACACGCTTCTCGCCGAGCTTTCCAATCTCAAGTCCATCGTCGGCCGCTTCAGCGATTTCGCCAAAATGCCCGCGCCGGATTTGAAGACGGTGAACATGAACGACGTGGTGCGCGACGCTCTGCGCCCCTTCTACGCGCAATTCACCGCCGTCGGCCGTCCGTCCATCACGCCGGAGCTGTACCTGGAAGAAGACATCCCCGCGATCGAGGCCGATCCCGAGCTGCTGCACCGTGCCGTGCAGAACCTGGTCCTCAACGCGCTCGACGCCATGCCCGCCGGCGGCACGCTTACCATTCGCACGCGCCCCGGCGCGGAGGGCAGCGTGCTCTTCGAAATCGCCGACACCGGCGCCGGCCTCACCCGCGAAGAATGCGAGCGCCTCTTCACGCCCTACTACACCACCAAGCAGTACGGCACCGGACTCGGCCTGGCCATCGTGCAGTCCGTGGTCAGCGACCACACCGCCAAAATCAGCGTGGAAAGCGAAGCCGGACACGGCACCACTTTCCGCATCGAATTTCCGCCGCGCCCTGCAAACGCCGGCCTCGCCGCGCACGCCTCTCGCGAACCCATCGCCCAAGATGCCTCGGAAATCATGAAAGCCAAATCGGAGGTTGCCGGAAACTAGTCACTAGCCACTATTCCTATGCCTCCCAAAGCCAACCTGCTCATCGTGGACGACGACGCCAACACGCTCGCCTCGCTGGCCCGCGCGTTTCGTCTGGCCGGCCACGAAGCCACCGTTTGCGACTCCGCCGCCCGCGCGCTCGAGCTCGCCCGCGCCCAGCGGTTCGACCTCATCCTTTCCGATGTGGTCATGCCCGGCAAAGACGGATTGAGCTTTCTCGAAGACCTGAAAAATCTCGGCGTCGCTTCGCCCGTGGTGATGATTTCCGGCCAGGCCAATATCGAAATGGCGGTGCGCGCCACGCGCCTCGGCGCCGTGGATTTTCTCGAGAAGCCCATCTCCACGGACAAGCTTCTCGTCACTGTCGACAACGCGCTGAAGCTCAAGCGCCTCGAGGAAGAAAACGTCGAGCTCCGCCAGCGCCTCGGCAAGCACGAGCTCCTCTGGTCGAGCGAGGCCATGCGCCGCGTGATGGCGCAGGTCGATCGCGTCGCCTCGAGCGAAACTCGCGTCTGCATCCTCGGCGAGACCGGCACCGGCAAGGAGCTTATCGCTCGCACGCTGCACGAAAAAAGTTCCCGCCGCGAAGCGCCCTTCATCACCCTGAATTGCGCCGCAGTCCCCGCCGAGCTGATTGAATCGGAATTATTCGGTCACGAAAAAGGCGCCTTCACCGGCGCCGCCGCGCGCCACACCGGAAAATTCGAGCAGGCCCACGGCGGCACGCTCTTCCTCGACGAAATCGGCGACATGCCTCTGCCCATGCAGGCCAAGCTACTGCGCGTACTCGAGGAAGGCGAAGTCGAGCGCGTCGGCGGCGATCGTGCCCTGCGCGTGGACGTCCGCGTGCTCGTCGCCACCCACCGCAATCTGGAAGAGCTGGTTCGTCAGGGCAGCTTCCGCCAGGACTTGTTTCATCGCGTGTTTGTTTTCCCGTTGCAACTCCCGCCGCTGCGCGAGCGCCTCGACGACATTCCCCTTCTGGCCGCGCATTTTGCAGCGCAAATCGCCGCGCAAAACGGCTGGAAGCCCCGCTCGTTTTCCTCCGAAGCGCTCGATGCACTCCGTCACTACGCCTGGCCCGGAAACGTCCGCGAATTGCGCAACGTCATCGAGCGCGTCCTGCTTCTTTCTTCCGACCAGGTGGACGCCGCCTCCGTCCAGCTTGCGCTCCCGCAACTTTCCTCAACAAGTGTAGGGGCGTCCCGAGACTTCGGGACTGCGCCCTCTTCCTCCGTCGCATCTTCCGGCTCCCTCGCCGAACGCGTGGAAGCCTTCGAACGCGACGTCCTTCTCGCCGAGCTCAAGCGCCATCACCATCACATGACCAACACCGCGCGCGCCCTCGGCCTCGAACGCAGTCATCTCTACAAAAAATGCCAGCAGCTCGGCATCGATCTCCGCGCCGTCCGCAAATCCGATTCTTAATTCTCGATTTCAGATTTGCAATCTGTTGTGTGGAATCTGCAATTCGAAATTGGAATCGAAAGGAGTGCAGCGCGAATCCTCCGCGCTTCCTTGCAGAGAATTCCTAATCTCTGAACGCTACACCCTACACCCAACACCCTACACCCTACTATTTCGTGCTCGCCCTCTGAAATCCCGCTCGCACCAGCGTTCTCCACGCGAAGTCCCCGCGCAGAAACTGCCACATCCCCTGCAGCCGCCAGACCATATGCAGTTGCCGGTAGGGAAAGTGCTCGAAGAGGCAGTAGGTCAGCAGACGCGCCATGTCTTTCCAGTCGTTGTACCGTCGGAAGGTGATCTCCTCCAGCAGCACGGAACCAATGGAAATCATCGTGGCAAACGCGTACCCGAAAATCATGAACTGTATGAAAAACTCCCGGCTCAGCACGCCGAGCGCGGCGGCCAGAATAATCGTGGTGTAGCCGAGCACCTCGATCACCGGCGCCAGCAGCTCGAACACCCATAGGTACGGCAGTGCGAGAAAGCCCAGCCGCCCGTAGCGTGGTCGGAAGAGCATGTCCCGGTTCCTCCACAGCACGTCGAGGAGTCCCTTCTGCCAGCGCGCGCGCTGCCGGGCCAGCGAGCGCATGTCGCCGGGCGCTTCCGTCCAGCAGACCGGGTCCGGCACAAAGTTGATTTCGTAGTCCGCACCGCTTTCGCGCAGGTGCCGGTGGAAGCGTATCACCAGGTCAATATCTTCCCCGATGGCGCTTTGGCGGTAGCCGCCGACACGCCGCACCAGGTCCCGCCGGAAAATTCCGAACGCGCCGCTGATAATCGTCAGCATGTTGAAGAACGCCCACCCCTCGCGCCCCACCAGGAATGCGCGCAGGTACTCCACCACCTGGATGACTTCCAGGGGTCTCCGCGGCAGCCGCACTTCCTTCATTCGTCCGCCTTCGACCCGCGATCCGTTCAGCACCCGCACGATCCCGCCCGCCGCGACCACTCGCGCCGGGTCCGCTAACACAGGCGCCATGACCCGCAGCAGCGCGTCTTTTTCAAGAATGGAGTCCGCGTCCACCACGCACACATACGGGCTGGAGGCCGCGTTCAACGCCGCGTTCACCGCGTCCGCCTTGCTCCCCCCCGCTTCCTTGTCCACCACCAGCAGCCGCGGCTCGATCTGGCTCATGTACACCGCGCGCACCGGCTTGGACACCACCTCAGGGATATACAGCATGTCCGTTTCCAGCAATTGGAAGTGGCTCTTCAATACCTCCAGTGTGCCGTCTTCCGATCCGTCGTTCACTACGATCACTTCCAGCTCCGTATAGTCCAGCAAGAGCAGCGAGTCCACCGACTGGACGATGCTCTTCTCCTCGTTATGCGCGGGCACCAGCAGCGAGATCGGCAGAGCCAGTGGCGAGCGCTTGATCCGGTCCACGCGAAAACTGGACAGATGTCGCTGGTAGCGTGTGCTCGAATAAATGGCCAGCAGCAGCAGAATGAGATAGGCAAGATTGGACAGGACGTAGTACACAAACAGCGTCATGTTCGAGAACGTCAAAAAATTGGTCATCGCACGGGGACCAGCTCGCGTTTGGAGCTGGCGCCTCCTTCTTCCAGCTTGTGCAGCACCCAGCCGGTAATCTTTCTTTGCCGCGGCGACCTTTCTTTCAGGAACGCGTGTTCCAGCAGGGGCGCAAGCTCCTCGGCTCCCGAGCGCGCCAGCAGCCGCGCAACTGCCACACGTGCCCGCCAGTTCGCGTGCAGCAGCAGCGTGGAGACCAGCAGGCGCAGCGCGCCGCTTTTGACCAGGCGCAGCAGGATGCGCTCCGCGGTCTTCTTTCCCGGTCCGAGCAACTCGCACACCTGCTCCAGCACCACGCCATCGCGTTGCAGCTCGGAGACCAGCGCTTGCATCGCGTAGCGGTCCTTCTTCTCCCCAACCAGGTCCAGGATCGTCTCCAAGTTTTCCCTCATCTTGGCCAATCCCGCGGCGGCGCGCAGGCGCACAAACCGGTTGGCATCGCATAACGCGTCCACCAGCATGGGGATGGCCCGCTCGTCGCGGAGATTACCCAGGGCCACCACCGCGCGCAGTCGCACAAACCACTCCGTGTCTTCCGCCAGTGCCCCTAGTGCCGATAGGGCCAAATTGAGTTCCGTTTCGCCCAGGGAGCGCGCTGCGGAGGCGCGCACCTCCGCCTGCGGGTCGTTGGCCAACAGCAGCAGGTCCTCGCCCAGGTCGCCGGTGGCCACTTCTCCAAGCGCGCGCGCCACCAGCGCTCGCGTCTCTGCGTCTGCGCGACGCAGGTAGGGCACCAGAATGGACGGCTGCTGCCGGCTGCAATTCAATAATGCGTTTTGGATAACCGTGCTGGGCAGCTTCAGCCGCCCCTCGACGAGATGCTCCAGGATGGGCACCGCTGCATCCGGTATCCCCAGCCGTCCCAGCCCGCGGATGGCCGCCACTCGCGTTTCCTCGTTCGGTTCACCCAGCGCCTCGGCCAGTGCGGGGATCACTTCCGGCGCTCGCGTTCGCCCCAGTGAGACCAGGGCCCTGCGCTTCTGCCAGCCATGCCGCGTGCGCGCCTCCAGGATTCTCCGATCCAGCAGTCCGCTCAAGCGCAGGCATTGCAGCAGCCGTCTGGCCTCTACGCCTTGTGCCGCTTCGAGCTGGTCCAGCAGCAGCGTCTCCACAATGCTCCGGTCCATCTCCTCCACGTTCCAATTCGGCAAAGGCCATTCGCCGCTCACAATCTCTTCCCAGTGCTGGCGGATTTCTTGTGCCCTCCGGTCTCTCCGTTGAAAGAGCCTGTGCCGCCACGCTCTTCGTCCCAGAATAAACCCGAGGAGCAGCCCGATACCCATCGCCGTGGCCACGATCGCCTGCACGACGAATCCCGCCGGGCCGAGCCCTTCGATGAACTCGATGATGCGGTTAAAAACGGATGGCATAGGTGAATCCAATGCTCGTCTGTTTGCGGCTTTGCGACCGGTCCTGATACGCCACGTAAAAAGTCAGCTCCTGCCGTTGCCGCACGGCGATGCGCAGCCCGCCGCCGTACGTCCGCGCGGAAAAGCGGCCTAGCTGGTCCGTGCGCGCGTAATCTTCCGTGCCTACCGCGTAGAAAACGTTTCCGTATACCCGCCGGTGCAGTGGAAAAGTCAGCCGTGTCACGCCCGAAGGGCGCCACCCGGCCGGCAACCCCGCAAAGCGGCTGCGCGCCATCGTCAGCGAAACCTGCCAGGTCCAATCGCGCGGCAGGTACACGACCACCCTCGGCGTCAGCGTCAGCACGCGCGCCGCGTCGAACCACAGCCAGCGCTGCCCGTAGCTCACATCCATTCCGCGAACGAAATGCGTCTTGCCGAAATTCGTGCCGTGGCCGTACTCGAAAAAAGCCTCGCCCTTGGGGATCACGCCCTGGTCGCGCGCCGCGGCAAATCCCGCGCTCAGCGCGTCGCGATGGCTCAGCCGGTAGGTCAGCGCGCCGGAAAACCGCGTGGCCTCCTGCCCCGCGCGGTGGTAAAAGGTGCTGGAAAAATTGCTGGTCCAGCGCGACGCCAGTTCCGAGCGCAAGCTCACCGTCGCCGTCCGCCAGTGTTCCGTGTAGTTGTACTTGTCGAAGTCCGCGCCCACGCGCAATTCATGTCGCGGCCCTTCCGCCACCGAGTCGAGTCCCGCTCGCGCCTCGTCGTTTTTCGGTTCCAGCGCCAGCGCTTCGCGAAACGCTTTTCGTGCTTCCTCGGAGCGCCCCATCGCCCGCAGCGCCCGTCCGCGCCGCACTTCCACCTCCGCTGACCGCGGCAGCAAGTCCCGCGCCCTCGAAAGCAGCGCCATCGCTTCGTCGTACCTCTGCTCCGCCATCAACACGTCGGCCAGCCCTTGCAACGCGTCCGTATCCTGCGGAAAACTTTCCAGCACCGTGCGGTACTCGCGCTCCGCTTCCTCGCGGCGTCCTGACCAATGCAGCAGACGCGCACGCCACCCCCGCGCTTCCATGTCTCGCGGCGCTTCCGCCAACCGCTGCTCAGCGATCTGCAATGCCGCTGGAATCTCCCGCCGCGCCACGCGCTCGCGCACCTGCGCCTGCCAGTCCGGCGCCGGCTGCTGCGCCGTCACCCCCAGCGCGCAACACCAGCCCACCGCCAGCATCGCCACCAGTTTCGTGATCCGCCCTCTCGCTTCTGCGTACTTCACAAATTTCTCTCCGCTCCTGATCTTATCAAGGTTCGACCTATGAAGGCAGGGGCACGGCACGTGCCATTTCAGGAAGCTTGTGTTTCGCGGGTTAACTTCGCTCACCGCTTCTACTTACGCGCAATCGGATTTTTCGTGGAGATAGTCGAATTGAATTTCAATGTGCCTGCGTGGAACACCCTTCCCAATTCGGGAAACGCGTCGGTTGTGCTGTGGGGTTTGTTGCTACAGTAGTCGAGGCGTGTCTGCTTCTACTTCTTCTTCCTCATCCTTAGTTCCCGCCCCCGGTTGCGGTATTCCACTTCATCCATGAAATGTTTAATCAGGTAGATGCCGCGCCCCGTGGCGCGCGTGAGGTTTTCGGGTTGCGTGGGGTCGCGCACCTCGGCCGGATCGAACCCGTGTCCCTCGTCCTGCACCACCAGCAGCAGCGTGCCGTCGCTCTCCTGGTAGCAGTCCAGTTGGACGCGTTTTCTCGACTCCGATTTGTTGCCGTGCAAAATAGCATTGGCCAGTGCCTCGCGCAGCGACAGCTCCGCCGCCGTGGACTGCCCGTCCACGCACCCGTGCTCGGCCATCACCTGCAATGCCCGGCTCACTACCGGCTCCACCATCTCAATCTGACTCGGAATGGCCTCTGAAAACACACGTGTGCCGGCAATTTTCTTTTCGTGGCCGGAGCGGGGAGAAGTTGGCCTTTTGCGAGGAGGACTCACTCGGCGGGTTTTTTTGAAAACATCATGCAGAATTTTTTGTTCCAACAATAATTCTAACCGATTCTCTTCTGCCCGGCAAGGCCGCCCGCGTTGCCTACGGTGTTGCCTTCTTGTTCCTGATTTTCACCGGCAGGGCACGCCCTTCCGCGCGCTCCATTTTCAACCCCAGCCATCCCGCCACCGTCGGCGCCACATCCATCAACCGCGCACCCTCCAGCCTTCCCGCTGCGATGGACGGCCCGTAGAAAATCAGCGACGCGTTCATATCCTTATGGTCCGGCGCGAACCCGTGTCCCGCGGGGCCACGCGCCGCCGAGTTCAAATCGCCGTTGTAGCCCCAAGTGAACAAAAATCCGTCCGCGGCTTCGATGCACAGGTACGCCTGCGGGTCGCCGCCCATGGCCACAATCTGATCGTGCGTGAAAATGCGCCCCACGCCCGTCCCCGGTTTTCCCGTCATCGGCGCAAAAATTTCCCACAGCGTTTTCTTCGTCGCTTCGTCGATTGCGTCTTTCACGTAGAAGTTCGCCGTCCCCGTATTGGACACCACCACGGCTTTCCAGTCCGTGATTCGGTTGCGCTCATCCATCGTGACCAGTCCTTTTTCCTTCAGCAGCACTCCCGGCCGCACTTGCTTCGAGTACGTTGCAAATCCGTGGTCCGACACCACCACCAGCGCCGTCTGCCCCCACGTTCCCGCCTTTTTCGCCGACGCAATCACCCGCGCAATCTGCGCATCCGCATTCTCGACGGCGGCGATGGCCTCCTGACTCCACGGCGCTTTTTCATGCTGCCAGTGGTCTACTTCGAAGATGTGTAGCATCACCAGATTCGGCTTTTGCGTTTCCATCAGGTAAAGCGCGATTTCCGTCGCCGCCTTGTCCTTGATGTCCGGCGGAGTGAATTCCTCCCAGAAGTCCGGCATCCGTTTCACCACCGCATCAAAAATCCCCGCTGGTTTAGCCAGCGCCCGCGTCAGCTTCATGTCCTCCGGAGTGCTGGCCCGCCAGTATTCCGGCACCACGGCGTCCGCCTTCGCACCCACGGTCACCGGCCAATCCACCAACGCCGTGCGCAACCCTTTCGCCCGCGCGACGTCCCACAGCGTGGGCACTTTGATGTCTTCCGTGTACCATCGCCATCCGGCCTGGTTTTTCTCCAGCGGGTCCCACGCCTGGTTCCCCACGATGCCGTGCGTCCCGGGGTTCGTTCCGGTCGCAATGGTAGTGTGCGCAGCGTACGTGGACGCGGGAATCACCGAGAGCGCCCCCGGACTCGCCGCGCCGTTTTTCGCCAGTTCCCGCAACGTCGGCACCTTCAACCCGTGCGCGGCCGGCTCCATGTAGCTCGCCGGCAGCAGCCCGTCAACCGATACGATAATGACGTAACGGATCGGGCGTGCCGGCGGCGCGGCCTTCTGCCCCGCGACAGGCACTGCCGTCAGCGCCGCCATCATCAGCACAGCACTGCACGCCGCGAGCAGAGCAGGGAAGCGCTTCCTCATTCGTGAGTCTCCTTCCACCACGTCCAACGGGCCACTTACTCTAGCCCGTGCTTCTCACTACCGCAAACAAAAAGCCCCGGATTTCTCCAGGGCTTCTTCCAGCATTTGTAGGGGCGAGCGGCAGCTCGCCCGCGGCCACTCCGATTTTCGTTTTTCGAATTTCGATTTTCGGTGTTTTTACAACCCCGGCGCCTTCACCGGCTGCGGTGTTCCGCTGATTGGCGGCCGCAGCGCGAAATACCCTCGTGCAAACGCGGAATGTCCTCCGCCCGCCTGCACGGTCACCGCCTGCACCGTGTACCGCCCCGGCGCAAATTTTTCCAGCGGCAGGCTCAACCGGAACGACGCGATGCGCGTTTTCGCATCTACTTCCGCCGGTTCCACCATCGGCGTTTCGCTCAACCGCTCCCCGCCGCGGAAGAACACCAGTCCCGCGCGCAGCGTAGCCGGGTCCACCTTGGCCGGCACGTAGGCTTGGAAAAACACATACATTTTCTGCTGCGTGGTGAACACCCGTGTCACGCTGGGGATGATCCGCTCGCCGCCCATTTCCAGCGGCGACCGCGCCATCTTCGCGCCATCGGCAAACGATTTCTTTTCTACTTCCGTCGTTTTCTTCACCGTTTCGAGCTGGCTCGACAGCATAATTGTGCTCAACTCCAGCCGCTCCGGCTGCCGCAGGGGAATCAGCAAGTCCTGCTCGAACGTTCCGATGCGTCCCGACTCATTTTCCCGCGCCAGAATTTTCAGCCGGTAACTGCCCGGCGCCAGGATGAACCCGCCCTGATAGACGATGGCCCGAAGCGATCCCGCGCTGCGGGACTGGAACCGCTCCGAATCCAGTTTCACTTTTACGGTGTCGCGCATCACGCCCATCACCGGCCCCACGCGGCCCTGCGCCATGGTCAGCCGCACTTCTGCCGCGAAGTCGAACTCCGTTTCGCGCCGCCCGCGTTTTTCCGCCCAGTCCAGTACGCTGGCCGCCAGCTTCACCGCCACCGGCACGTACACTTCGTCGCTGTTCAGCCGGAACTGTGACGCCTCCACCGCCAGCGGCAGCTCTACCCGCGGATTTTCCGCGCGCATGGCCTCATCGAGTTGCCGCTCGCGGTCCTCGGTGTTGAAGCGCGTGTAATCCTTCGCCGCGTAGTAGCCTTCGCGGTGCCGCACTTTCGAGCCCGGCGCCACCACTTTCACTTTTACGTCGCGCCACTTGCCGTCCTTCTGCCCGTTCGCGCTGTAGTAGCCCAGCAGGTAGTAGCCGGACGCATCCTCCTGCACCTGCTCGAACACTTCCTTGAAGTCTCCCATGTCAAAAAACGCTCGCCCGCCGGTGTCCTGCGAAAGCGTGGCCAGTGTTTCACGCGAATCCTGCCGCGACGCGGCCTGCCGGAACACCGCCGCTCCGCTGAACATCGCCGTCCCTGCGGACGCGCCCGCGCTGGCGTCGCCGCCCGGCACGCTGGCTTGCAATCCCCGCGTGTCCACCGTGTATAGAGACACGTTCGCGCGGTTCGCCGCGTCCACTGCGCTGCGCAGTTGTGACCGGTTCTCCTGTCCCGTCTGCATGATTCCTCCCGCGAATTCAATCACCGCTTTTTTCCCGGGGATATCGCGCAGCAGGCTGCACAACCCTTCAATCGCCGCGAGTTTCCGGTCCGTGTTGAAAATATTGAACTCCGTCTCGTCCGCCGTGAACGCATCGCCGCTATCTTCCGTCACCGCTTCTTCCCCGGCCGCGGCCGCGTTATCCACCGTGCCGGCCAGTTGTGCTTCTTTCCCCGGACGCAGCCGTCCCACCGCGCGCACCAACGCTTCGCGGTCGTTGGTGAAGTTGGCGTACACATTCAGCCGGTTCCCGAACACCACCACGCCCACCAGGTCCGCCGGGGTCATCTGCTCGCGCAGATATTTTTGCGCCGCGGTAATCGCGCGCAGCAATTCGTCCTGCTGCATGGACGTCATATCGAAGAACAGCACGATCAGCCGGTGGTCGCGCACCGTTTCGCGCACTTTTTCCGGCTGCGCCACCGCGCCCAGCGACACCAGGATCGGTTTTTGGTCCGCCGCCCCGGCCGTCTCAATCGTTTCGATGTCGTAGTAATCGAACGACGCCACTTTTTGCTCTTTGCCGTCTTCCGTCAGCTTGAAGTTTTCCGGCTTCAGCCCTCTTACCGGCTTGCCGTCCCGCCCCAGCACCTGCACGTCAATCAGCACCAGGTCGGAAAATACGCGGATCACCCGGTCGCCGGGCTCCGGCGCTTTCTGTTGCGGCGGAGGCGGCGGAATCACCACGCGCTGCGGCGCCTGGGGCTGCGGATTCTGCGTTGCGCCCGCCGGCGCCACCAGCGATGCGATCACCAGGACTGCGAAGAGGCGCTTCATCAAAAGTTTACCCGCATCTGCAGATTCATCGTGCGCATCTGCCGCGCTCCCGACACGCGTCCGTAGTTCGACGACCCCAGCGCCGTTCCCAGCCCAGTGAAGCTCGGTGTGTTGAACAGGTTTTGCGCTTCCCATCGGAACTCCAGCCGTCCCCGGTTGTCTTTTCCGAAGCGCATGAATTTCCCCGCGCTCATGTTGAACTGCACCGTGCCCGGCCCTTCAATCGTGTTCCGCCCGGCATTGCCGAAAAGTCCCGGCAGCGGTTGCGCGAACGCCGTCGTATCAAAAAAGTGCAGCGGCGTGTGCTGGTCCGGCGGCAGGTTCGGATTTCCCACCGCGTCTGGCCGCTCCGAAAAATTATTCCCTGTGCCGCTGTTGTTGGAGGCCGCGCCCAGCAGCCGCGCCGTGTACGGAGTCCCGCTGGTCCACACCGCATTGCCGTTCAGCGACCAATTTCCCAACACGTTTGCGCTCCAGCCCTTCTTGGCCCAGCGTTTGCGTTCGCCGAAGGGCAACTCCCACACGAAGAACGAGCGGAACTGGTGCCGCATATCGAATGTGGAGAGCCCGCGTTCGGCGTCGAAATTCGCGTCGTCCTGCACGACGATCTGCGCGCCGCCGCCGATGGAGCTGGCGTTATCGATGGACTTGCCGTAGGTGTATGTGCCCATCACCATCACGCCCTTCGTCAGCCGCCGCTGCACGCGCAATTGCAGCGCATGATAAATGGACGACGCCCCCGACGTGTCGTAGGTAAATCCCGGCGCGTTCGGAATCCGCCGCACGGAATCCGTGCACAACGGGCACGTAGGCAGCGCGCGGTTCGGCGACCGCAGCAGGTCCAGGTGCGTGCCCTTCGTTCCCGTGTACGTCACGTCAATCGTGTACACCTGCGAAAGTTGCGTCTCCAGCGACGCATTCCACATCTGCGCGTAGCCCACCTGATAGAACGGGTCCACCGCGATAGTGTTGGGCACGTTCCCCGGCGTCACCGCCGGAAATCCGTTTTGCAGCGTCAACAAATTGGTCGTCGTGGTCTGCCGCGTCTGTGCCTGCGCGTGCGGCGGCTGGTTGGCCATCGACGCGGCAAGTTGGTTGTAGATGGAAAGGTTGTGGAACATCCCGTAGCCCGCGCGGATGCTCATGCCCCGCCCGCGTCCCATCTTCAGCGGTACACGCCACGCGATGGCCAGCCGCGGTGACCAGTTGTTGTAATCGCCGTGCACCAGCGCCCGTGGATACGTTCCGTGGAACGGCGAACTCCCTCCCGGCAGCACCGTGGCCACCGCCGTTACCGCGTCGTCCATGTCCAGGTTGGCCAGCTTGTTGAACAGCTCGATCGGCGGCGTTTGCAATTCGTAGCGCAGCCCGTACGTCAGCGTAAACCGCGGGTGCACGCGCCAGTCGTCCTGCGCGTACAAGTTAAAGCCCCAGCTCCGGAAATACGTGTTCGAGCTCCCGAATCGCACGTTGGTGGATTGCGGCAGTCCCAGCAGAAAGTCCGCGAAGTCGTAGCCGGTTCCCTGCACGGGATTCCCCGCCGCGTCCAGTTGGCTGGTCATCAGCCCTGTAAACGTAAACGACCCGCGCGCCGTCGGATCGTTTCTCGTGTTGATCTGCATCCGCCGGATTTCTCCGCCCCCGCGGATCGTATGCTTCGTGTGCGTGTAACTCACCGTGTCGATAAACCGTAGCGTCTGGTTATGCCGCACGAACGGCACTGGATCGTTCAGGTCGGTGAAGTTCGTGTAATTGATTTGCGGCACCCCGTAGTTGATCGGCGCCGTCGAAATTCCCGTGATTCCCAATGTTCCGGCGATGTCGTTTTGGAAAGCGTACAGGTTCAGCGAATCCGAGCTGTTCCGGCTCCAGTTGATCCGCGAGTCGTGCATCAGCCGCTGCGAATACTGCTGCGTCAGCCCGATCCCTGCATTTTGTCCCAGCGACGTCTGCCTGCCGCGCAGCGCCGGATAATTCACGATGCTCTGCGACCGCGACGAGTTCAGCCCGTAGTTCACCTGCAAGTTGAGCTTCTGCGAAATCGTATGCAGCACGCGGATGTTGAAGTTGTCCATGGACTGCGGCACGCGCCCTTGCAAGTGGAAGTTTTGCGCCGTCCCCGCGAGCGTCGGCAGCGGCACAAACGCCAGCAGGCCCACCGCCGCGGCGTCCAGCCGCCCCGTGGGAATCACGCTGCCGAACGCCGTCCGCGGCCCGTTCAAGTTGGACATCGGGTCAAACAGTTGCAGCCCCCGCGCCGTAAAATCTCCGCCCCGCTCGGCCGCCGTGGGCACCGTCCCAAACGTGTCCACCGGATTGCGGTTCCGCGAAAGCTGGTAATTCGCGAAGAAAAACGTCTTCTCCCGCCCGTCGTAGATGTGCGGGATGCGCACCGGTCCGCCCAGGTTCACTCCAAAGGACTCTTGATAGCTCGCAACCTTCGCCGGATTCGCGGACGTCAGCGAATACGGCCGCGCGTTCCACACCGAATTGCTGTAGCGGTTGTTGAAGCCGAACCGGAATCGGCTGGCTGCCAGCCGCAGCATGCGCTGCATGCCCCACAGCGCGTCCATGCCGCCCGGGCCCACCTGCTGGAGTTGCGTCTGTACTCCGCCGCCCTGCTGGCCTTGTGCGCGCTGTCCGCCCTGACCCTGTTGTCTCTGTCCTTGCGCCTGCCTTTGGCCCTGCGCTTGACCGCCGCGCCCTTGCGGCGCAGCCCCGCCCGGTCCGCCCGGCCCAATCTGCATCACGAATACGTTTCCGCCACCTCCAGGCATTCCTCCCTGGCCGGGCGCCCCACCCGGAAATCCTCCGCCTTCTGCGCCCGTCCCGCTCTGCGGGACGCCTCCGAAGCCGAATCCTCCGGCGCCGGCCATGGCCGCCATCATTGAGGGATCCATGCCGCCAAACATCATTTGAATTCCGCCGCCCGCCGCTCCGCGGCCCACCGTTCCGTTAATCGACAACGCATCCGCCGACGCCGCGTCTCCCAGCGGCCCGGCATCCACAGGTGCGCCGGTTTCCGGCGAAATTGCGCCCGCCATTCCCGTTGGGTCCACTTGCTGGAACCCGCCTTGGCCGAGCCGTTGACGTATCGCGTCGGCCATCGCCTGGGCATTCGGCCGCTGCCCTGGAGCGGGCTGTCCTGCTGCTGGCCTTTGACCTGGCTGGCCCTGCGTGGTTCCTGCGGGAGGTTTCTGCTCAGTTGTTTGGGGAGTCTTTGCCGCTTCGGTCTTTGCACCTTCTGGAGTCACCGCCGCGTCCGGTTTTTTTTCTGCCGGCTTTTCCGCCACACTCGCCGCCGGCGTCGCGATCCGCAGCGTAACGTCAGTTCCGGTGTTGCCTTCCGCCTTGATTTCGGCTTCCACGTTCGCCGCTTCGAATCCCATTTGCTGCACTTCGATGCGGTAGCGCCCTGCTGGCAATCCGGGGAATTCGTACTTGCCGTTCTCGTCCGTCCAGCTCACCCAGCCCTGTCCGCTCGACACTTGAATCAGCCGCACCGTGGCTCCGGGCACCGGAATTTTCTCCGCCGTGCGGACCACTCCGGCCACGCGCGCTTTTGCCGGCGCCGCCACCTGAGCTGCTTGCGTTGCGGCCTCTGTAGCGGAAACAGCCAGCAAAAAGACGATTAGGATTGCGAAAATTCTCTTTCTTTTCATTCTGTACCACCCCTCTGACCCGGATGCGCGATTCATCGCACTTTAGCTGCACTTTTAGACGTATTGCGCATCCTACGGTTTCACGCAAGTTGCACTGGCTCTGCGCATTCCGCCCAGCGCTTCACCTCCGCTTTGTGATATCTTTCGGGTGCTCAGGCCCCTTCGATGACTCTCCTGTCCATGGACGATAGTGCTTCGGTGCTCCGCCAGATCGGCGGCTTAGGTGCTGTACTCGCGGCCGGAGCCGGCGCGGTGGCCTGGGGCGCAGTCGCGCCGCGCTCGCAGCTTTTTGGTTCTACCATTCGCCGCACGGGCCGGCCCAACACCGTCGCTCTCACTTTTGACGACGGGCCCAACCCCGCGTTCACCCCTCGCCTGCTTCGCCTTCTCGACGCAAATCACATCCGCGCCACCTTTTTTCTGATGGGGCGCTACGTCCGCGAGTGCCCCTCGCTCGTCCAGGAAATCGCTGCCGCCGGCCACACCATCGGCAATCACACCGACACACATCCCAATCTTTTCTGGCTGACTCCTTCGCGCATCGCGGAGGAACTGTCCCGCTGTCAGGACGCCATCGACAAAGCCTGCGGCCAGCGGCCCGTGTGGATGCGTCCGCCCTTCGGCTACCGCGGCCCGCATCTTTTTCCGGTGGTTCGCCGCGTTGGACTTCGCGGCGTGGTCATGTGGTCCCGCTTAGCGTTGGATTGGAAGCCGCAATCCATCGCGGAGATGGTGCACCGCCTGCGCCGCGTCCGCGGCGGCGATATTGTTCTGCTTCACGACGGCGATCACCGCCACCAGCGCGGCGACCGCAACATCACTCTCGCCGCCCTAGACTACTGGCTGCCCCTGTGGCTCAGCGCGGGCCTCCAGTTTGTCACCCTCGCCGACATCGCCGCTCGTCGCGCTCGGGCGTCAACCTCGCACAAGGAGCTTGTCTCCGCTCCGCTTCGCAAAAGCAATGTTGGAAGCAAATAAAGGGGAATTTTCACTTGCCAATGACAGTAGGTGACAGTAGGATGGCATTAACGCCAGTGTTTATGCGGTTGTGAGCGCAGAATCAATTCTTGGCGGTCCTGGACCCAATGGGTGAGAAGCAAAATCAGCCTTTGAGGAGTGCAAATGAACTATTCACGTCTCGCGCTGGCGGCGCTTGGTGGCACGGTCGCGTCTTTTGCCTTTGGTTTCTTAGTGTTTTGGCTGGTGCCAGGTCTTATCAAAGAAGGCCACAAGTATCCGGCCGTATTCCGACCTAAGGAAGAAATGATGAATGTTATGCCAATCGGATTCGTCGCAACTTTCATGGCGATCCTGGTTGTCGCCATAATTTTCGCAATGATACATCAGGGCGGATCGGGCACTACGGAAGGTGCGCGCTTCGGCGTTCTCATTGGCATTTTCGTGGTTTGCGCATTTGTGCTGCACAACTACGTGAACCTGAACATCGGGCTGAAACTCGCTCTGGGACAGGCTGTGGTTTACTTCGTCCAGTGGACTATCATCGGAATAGTCATCGGTCTTATTTACAAACCCCGCGCTACACCATAATCGTGAATAGATCTGTTGTTGTTTTGCGTCTGAAGCCTTGATTGTGGTTTTTAGCCATAAATTCCTTCTGACAACTGATTACTCTTCCTTTTTTCTCTGTTAAAATCTCCCCTGCCATGGACGAGCGCAATTTTTACGACGAGCGGGAAGTCACCAAGAACATCAGCCTGATGTGTCCGGGCTGCAAGCAGGCGACCAGCTATCCCATCCGCTGGAAGCAGCGCACCAAAAAATCCGCGCTTCCCCGCGGCGCCGGCGAAGAGGACAAAAAGAATTTTGCTGCTGCGCGCTCCTACATGGTCCGCGTGGACGACCTTGTCGCCTGCCGCAAATGCCGCAAGCGCATCGAAATCACCGGCCAGTCCGTCGTTCTCTCCGACGGCGCCGCCGTGCCCCAGGGCGACGTCGACCCCGACACCTTTTTTAATCGCTGACGAACTTTCTCTCGCGGACTCTGTCACCTTGTCACTCTGTAACTCTTCCACTTTAAATTTCTGGATACATCTCAAAAAACGCCTCTAGCGACTGCCGTAGCGTCCGCTCAATCTCCTGTTTGCTGCCCTCGATCAGATGCATGGTCACCCGCCCGGCCCGTCCGTTCTTCAACGCCACCTCGGCGTCTTTCACTTCCGCCAGCTCTTCGGCCGGAAACAGCCGCATCCCGTACACCAGCGCCAGCTTCGCCATTCCTCACTCCTCCTGTTTGCGTGTTCTTCCAAGCGCATCGTCGCACTGCTATGCTATGCCGCTATCCATGATTTGAATAGCTCGACCCGAAGGACACTTCTTGCCGCCGCGCGTCCCATTTGCCGAAGCCTTCCGTTTCTGGCTCAAGCTCGGCTTCATCAACTTCGGCGGCCCCGCCGGACAGATTGCCATCATGCACCGCGAGCTCGTCGAGCGGAAGCAGTGGATCGGCGAAGAGCAATTCCTCCGCGCGCTCAATTTCTGCATGGTCCTCCCCGGACCCGAGGCGCAGCAGCTCGCCATCTACATCGGCTCGCGCCTGCACGGCACGCTCGGCGGAGTCATCGCCGGCGCGTTTTTCGTCATCCCTTCTATTTTCGTCATGCTCTTTCTGAGCTGGCTGGCCGTCGCCCGCGGCGAACTCCCCGTCATCCGCGGGCTCTTCTACGGCATTCAGTGCGTGGTCATCGCCATCGTCGCCGAAGCCGTGCTGCGCATCGCCCGCCGTGCGCTGCACCACCGTGCGCTCGTCGCCTTCGCCGCCGGCGCCTTTGTCGCCCTCTATTTTTTCAACGTCCATTTCCCCTGGGTAATTCTCGCCGCCGCCCTCGCCGGATTTATTCTCCAACGCCGCTGGCCGCACATCTTCCGCCCGCGCGCCAACGCCTCCGCGCCGCAGGAAACTTCTTCCGGCGAAAGCGCCCACGAACGTTCCGTGCCCTATCCGCCCTTTTCCCGCGCCGTCAAGATCGCTGCGCTGTTTTTCGTGCTCTGGCTGCTTCCCTTCGCTGCTCTCTACGTTTGGCGTGGCGGCTCGGACGTCCTCCTGGCTCTTTTTCACCAAAGCCGCCTTCGTCACCTTTGGCGGCGCTTACGCCGTACTCAGCTACATCGCTGACGTCGCCGTGAACCACTTCCACTGGCTCGACGCGCGGCAAATGGTCGAGGGCCTCGGCCTCGCGGAGACCACGCCCGGCCCGCTCATCATGGTCACGCAGTACGTCGGCTTCCTCGGCGCGTGGAAGCTCCATGGCGCGCACGACCCTCTGCTCAACGCCGTCCTCGGCGCATTGGTCACCACTCACGTCACCTTTCTTCCGAGTTTCTTTTTCATTTTCGTCGGCTCGCCCTACATCGAAGCCCTCGCCGCCAACCGCCGCCTGCAAGCCGCGCTCGCCGGCATCACCGCTGCCATCGTCGGCGTCATCCTTAATCTCGCTGTTTTTTTCGCCGGAAAAGTTTTTTTCGCCACTGGCCCTCTCGATCTTTTCGCTCTCGCCCTCGCCTCCATCTCGTTAGTTCTACTCCTCCGCTTCAAGCTCCCCATGTACATCCTCGTCCCCGCCGCTGCCCTTGCCGGCCTCGCCTGGAAATTGTTTTCGTAGGGGCGACCGGCAGGTCGCCCTGGCTTGATTTCATTGCGGGCCGTTTTTCGATTTTCGAATTTCGGTTTTCGCCTCCCGCCAGCGCGACTTTCTGCATTCATTGCGGGTTCTACTTTATGGCTGGCCTCCGCCTGTCTGCGGGCGTATGCTCAAAGCATCTCGCACGGGCCCCGGGGGCATCGCAACGTAGGACGAGTCGGAAGGGAATTGCCAGTGGGGAGTTTTCGCATGCGCAAATCAATCGGCTTTCTGATTCTGCTTCTTTCGATTGCATACGTCGCGGCCGCGCAGGAGCAATCACCGCCGCCTCCGCCGCCGCCGCAAAATCCTCCGGCCGTCGAGCCGCAGAAATCTGCGCCGCCGGAAGACGCCGCGCGCCCCGAGCTCAAGAAGCGCGCCGAGCGCATCACTCTTCCGGCTGGCACGCAACTTCCTCTTGTGGTTCACAACTCCATCACCACGCGCACCGCCAAGCCCGGCGATCCGGTTTATCTCGAGACCCTCTTTCCCATCACCCAGGACAATCGCATCATCATTCCCGCCGGTTCCTACGTGCACGGACAAGTCGTCGAAGCCAAGCGACCCGGCAAGGTCAAGGGACGCGCCGAGCTGCTCATCCGTCTGGATATGTTGATTCTTCCCAACGGCTACACGGTCAGCTTTAACGCGGTTCCTTCCGGCGCTGGCACTGGCGGCAATGAGGAAGTCGATAGCGAAGGAAAAATCAAGGGCGATACGGACAAGGCCTCCGACGTCGGCACCGTCCTCCGCACCACCACCATGGGTGTGGGCGTCGGCGCGGGTGTCGGCGGGCTCGCTGGAAACGCCGGCCGCGGCGCGGGAATCGGCACCCTGGCTGGCGCGGCCACCGGACTGATGGCTATTCTTCTCTCGCGCGGCCCTGAGGCTGAGATTCCGCGCGGCTCCACGCTCGACGCCACTCTCAACCGCCCGCTCTATCTCGACGGCGCGCAAATCAATTTCACCGACCCGGGCCGCGCCTCCGCGCTTTCCGGCCCGGCCAATCGCCAGCCCGTCCGCTCCAATCGCTTCCCATACTGATGTCTTGTGTGGATTGTGACCCGCCCGCCCGCTGGAATCTTGGCGGGTAAGTGCCGCCTTTCTTCCGACGCCGTCAGTCAGCGGCGCTTTTCCTCAATCACTCATCTTTTCCGCGGGCGGTTTGCCCGCGAATCACCATTCACTCAATCACTCAATGTTTCGGTTGTCCCTTCACCCTGCTCTAATGCACCACCGCACTATGCCGTGCAAACCTCATCGGACTAAACGCCGTGAGATCCATCGCCGTTTTTCCCTCCATCACCCACTCGCGCATCAACCGTGCTGTAATTGGCGCCAGCAGAATTCCGTTCCGGTAGTGTCCCGTCGCCATCCACAATCCGTCCATGTCCGTCGGCCCCAGTGACGGCAAGTGGTCCGGCGTATCCGGCCGCAGCCCCGACCACGTTTCCACCACGCTGGCCTGCGCCAGCTCCGGCGCAATCTCCACCGCCGCCGCAAGAATCTGTTGCATCCCCGCTGGCGTCACGCGCTTTTCGAATCCCACGTGTTCCGTCGTCGTACCCGCCAGGATGCGCCCGTTGTCCTGTGGCACCAGATACCCTTTTTCCGACCGCACCACCCGCCCCAGCTTCACCCCTTCCGACTGCAACGCCGCCATCTGCCCGCGCACCGGACGCTTCGGCGCGTACCGCTCGATGCCCGGAATCGTCCCCGAAAAACTTCCTGCCGCGACAATCACATTCCGTGCAAAAAGTTTTTCCTCGCCGGCCTCTACGCCCGTGCAGCGGTCTTTCTCCGTCATCAGCGCCGTTGCGCCGCCCGGCCGCACCAGAATTTCCACGCCGCGCTTTTTCGCCGCCAGCAGCACCGCCTCCGTCAGCGCCCGCGGGTCCACGCTGCACTCGAACGGCAGCCACGCCGCCGCGCGCATCGCCGGATTCAGCGCCGGCTCCATGCGTCGCGCGTCGTCCACGCGGATGGCTTCCGTGGCAAACCCCAGCCCGTGATGCACCGCGAGGATCGTGCTCAACTCGCGCTCCACGTGCGGCAAGAAGAGCGCCATCACCGTGCCGTCGCGCCGCAGGCCCGCCATTCGCCCGGAGATTTCTTCCACCTCGGCGACGTACTCCGCATACATCTCCAGGCTCGCCTTGGCCAGTGGCACCAGCGGGATCGCGTCCGGCGATTCCGGCGCGCCGCTCAGCATCCCCGCCGCTGCCCACGACGCTTCCAGCCCCGGCTGCTGCCGTTCCAGCACTGCCACGCGCAGCTTTCCCTTCGTCAGCTCCAACGCAATCGAGCCTCCAATGATTCCGCCCCCAACGACGATGGCGTCGTAAGTGCTCATCGCGGTATTCGCTTTTCGATTTTCGTATTTCGGTTATAGAGAATTGACTAGCTCCACCGACAGCACCTGCGCCTTCTGCGCCAGGTTGTGCGCGCGTTGCCAGTCGCCCGCGCGCGCGGCTTCTCGCGCCTGCCCCAGGAACCCGCGAATCTTTTCCAGCAGGTCGCTTTGCGCGGCGTTCAATTGTTTTCCAAACGTCGCCTGCATATTTTTTTCTGCGGCGGCGATAGCCGCATTCGTTTTCTGCTCGTACTCCGCTTGCTCCGCGGGCGTCAGCCGCGGCGACATCCGCGGCGGTGCCGGCTTGGGTGGCGTTTCCACCGGTGTTGGAGGAGGTTCCACCGCCGGTGCAGTGCGCGGCGGAGTGGTGCGCGGCGAACTCTTTTTCGCCGGCGGCACCACCAGTTCCGGCGAAGGCGCTGGCGCGGTCTTCGTCGGCTTCGTTTCGGCAGGAGTTGTTGCGGGCTCCGACGGCTGCGTGCCCGGCTGTCTATCCGATGCCGACGGCACAATCACCACGGGAGATGGCGCTGGCGCGCTGCGCTTGCGGCAGCCCGCGCCGCTCAACAGCAGCGCCGCAGTAGCCATCGCCAGCAAAATCGTCGAGAGTTTACGGCTGGGCATGTGCATTTTCCCGTGCGCGGGCCGCCACGCCGTGCGTGCGCGACGCCGGCAGTTCGATGGTGAATGACGTGCCGCGCCCCACCTCCGACGTAAAGTCTATCGAACCCCCGTGCATCTGCACAATTCGGAACGTCGTTGCCAGACCGATCCCGCTCCCGCCGGGCCTCGTGGTGAAGTACAACTGAAAAATTTTTCCGCGGTACTCCGGTGGAATGCCGCGCCCCGCGTCCGTAATCGTAATTTGCGCCCGGTCGCCAGCAGCTCGCACCGCCAGTGTGAGCGCGCCTCCCTCCGGCATGGCCTCGCACGCGTTCAGCACCAGGTTCAGCAGCGCTTGTTTCAGCAGAGCACGATCCGCACGCACCGGCGGAACATCCTCCGCGCATTCCAGCGAAGCGCGCACGCCGGACTTGTTAATCTGTGGCTGCGCCACCGCCACCACTTCCAGCAGCAGCTCGCCCAGTGACGTTTCCTCCAGCCGCAACTCCACCGGACGGTTGAAGTCCAGGAACGTCCGCACCACGCGGTCCAGCCGGTCAATTTCGCTGTCCAGAATTTTCAACCCTTGCCGCGCCACTTCCTGCTCTTGCGGCACCGCTTCCTTCAAGTTTTCAATCCACAGCCGCATGGAGTTCAACGGATTTTTCACTTCGTGTGCCACGCCCGCGGTCACCCGCCCCAGCGCCGCCAGCCGCTCGGACACTTCCAGTTGCGACCCAATGCGCTCCAGCGAGTCCAGATCGCGAAGCGTCACCAGCGCACCCATTCGTGACCCGCCCTCTTCAATCACCTGCACGCTCGCGCCCACGCGCCGCCGCCCCGCACTGCCGTTCAGCACCGCCTCCGCACCTTCTACGCGCTCCAGTAGATCGCCTTCCAACCGCAATCCTCCACCGGCGCGCAGCGGATGATCCGCGGGAAAAATCTCACTGGCCCGCCGCCCGAGCAGCGCATCCGGTTTCACGCCCAGGAACTTTTCCACCGACGGGCTGGCCAGCACGTTGCGCCCGTCCGCGGCGAACAGCAGCAGCCCGTCCTCCAGCCCGGCCATCACCTGGCTCATGTTTTCGCGCAGCGTGCTGAAGATTTCCCGCACGTCGTGCAGTTGCTTGCCGATCAAATTGATTTTCGTGCTGACCTGCGAAAGTTCGTCGCCGCTTTGCGGAGCCCCCCGGGCGGCCGCAGGCTCGAACTTGCCCTGCGTGATGCGGTCCAGCTGCGCGGAAATTTTTTCCAGCGGCCGCAGCGAGGCATGGCTTACACCCGCCGCCAGCAGAGTGGAGAGCAGCACCGCTCCCAGCACCAGCAGCACGGCCGATTGCAGGTTGCGCGTAATCTCCCCGCGCAGAAACACCGTCGAGACGCCGATGCGGATTTCCCCGAAGGGCGCGTTGCTCAGATTGAATGGCAGCGCCACCTCGTACACATTTTGCGGGCCGTACAGCACCCGCAGTTGCTCCACAAAGCTGCTGCGCACCAGTTGCTCGAAGTTCGTCCGCTTGAGCGCCGGCCGCGAGGGCAGGGAGGCATCGCTCGACAGCAGCACCATGCCTGCGTCATCCACCACCGTGACTTCGTAAATCGTTGCCGAATACCCCAGCGCTGCTTCGATCAGTCCCGTGAGCCCCGCGTTTTCATCCAGCGTCTTGCGCACGTATTCGCGCAAATCTTCCGGCCCCTCCGTCGCCGGTGCCGCGCCGCGATCCGCCGCGTCGTTCAGCGCATTCTGCGCTTGCAGGAACACCTGCTGCGCCACAAATTTCGCGCGCTCGTTGGCCCGCGCCACCGACTGCTGCGTCAGCGTCACCACGTACACCGCCGACACCACACTCACCACGCCCAGCACCAGCAGCGCTGTCGTCATCGTAAATTTCGTTTTCAGACGTATGGCCATGCGGACCCTACACCTCGGCCTTTTCGTCGCCGCTCGCCCCGTACTCCTTCAACTTGTTGTGCAGCGTCTTTAGGCTGATCCCCAGCAGCTCCGCGGCGCGTGTTTTGTTGTGGTTCGTGGCCGCCAGCGTCTGCACAATCAACTCGCGCTCCGCCGCGTCCACCGTGGTTCCCACGGGGAACTTCAGCCCGGCCAGCTCCGAGGGGCCTGCCCCTGCGGAATGCCCGAAGTCTGGCGGTAGGTGTTGCCGCCCGATCAGTTCGCGGTCGCACATCACCGTTGCCCTCTCCAGGATGTTGCGCAATTCGCGGATGTTTCCCGGCCAGGGGTACGACTTGAACGCTTCCATCACTTCCGTGCTCACGCCCCGCACCAGCTTCCCGTGCCGTTCGCCCACTTCGCGCAGCAAATGCTCCACCAGCGCCGGCAAATCCTCTCGGTGCGCGCGCAGCGGTGGCAGG
Organism: uncultured Acidobacteriaceae bacterium; assembly: GCA_964542805.1. GTDB lineage: Bacteria > Acidobacteriota > Terriglobia > Acidiferrales > UBA7541 > JACQDE01. The sequence goes on along the minus strand of CAZIWR010000003.1, from coordinate 6,496 downwards.
TGGATGTGGAACACGTTCAACCGGAAAAAAAGGTCTTGCCGCAGTTCGCCCTTGGCTACTGCCTGGTCGGGCGCTTTGTTCGTTGCCGCCAGAACGCGCACATCCACCGGCGTTTCCGATTTGCTGCCCAGCCGACGCACCTTGTGGTCTTCCAGCACGCGCAACAGCTTGGCCTGCGTGCCCGCCGGCATTTCCCCGATTTCATCCAACAGCAGCGTGCCCCCGTCGGCCAGTTCGAAGCAGCCCATGCGCCGCTCCGCGGCTCCGGTGAACGCGCCTTTTTCATGTCCGAAAATTTCGCTTTCCATCAGCGACTCGGGGATCGCCGAGCAATTCACCGCCACGAACGGTTTCGCCGCTCGCGGCGACAGCCGGTGCAGCGTTCGCGCCACCACTTCTTTTCCGGAGCCCGTTTCGCCGGTGATCAGCACCGACGCGCTCGTCGGCGCCGCCATTTCCACCAGCAGCATCACTTCTTGCATCGGTTTCGACGCGCCCACCAGTTCGCCCAGCCTCCCCGCCGCGCGCAGCTCCTTGGTCAGCGACGCCACTGCCCGCTGGTCGCGCGCCTTGCCCAGCGCGCGGTCCAGCAGCGCTCGCAGCACCGATGCTTTCAGTGGCTTCTCGATGTACCAGAATGCGCCCGCCTCGATGGCCGCCACCGCGCGTTCCTCGCTGCCTTTCCCGGTCACCACGATGGTCGGCACGCTGGCCAGTTCTTCGCCGAGTCGCCGCACCAGCTCCAGCCCGTCCATTTTCGGCAGTTCTACATCCGCCAGCACCACCGCCGGACAGAATTCCGCGATGCGCGCCAGCGCTTCCTCCGCGCTGCCCACGCTGAGCACTTCGCAACCCCACTTCCGCAACAGCGCCTCGTAGCCCGCCCGCGCGTTGGCCTCGTCTTCCACGATCAGGATGCGTTCGCAGTTTTGTGTCGGTTCATTCATTTGATTTGCAGTGTACCCACTGGGCGCACGAATTCCAAGTGTGCAAGCACGTAGGACAGGCTTTCCAGCCTGTCCGGTACAACGGAGCTACACGGCATGCTAGTGCACTTTCCTTGGACGTTCCCGCCGGACGGACGAATTCCCCGCGGGCAGGGCTGGGAGGCCACGTTTGTATCGCGCCCCCGCCCCCGCGTCAATCGCTTTCGTTGTGGTCAATTGTGGAGAGGTTTCTTGCCCTGCCTCTTGCAGGCTATTTCACAGTTATCGATCGACGCGTTCTGAATCTGCGTAATCTGCGATCTTTTCCGCTGGTGATTTGCCAGCGAAATCTGCGGATTCACTTCTATCTCTTCGACACGTACAGCGGCCGGCTCAACTCCAGTTCCAATTTCGTTCCCTTTTGCAGTTCCAGTTCCTGTCCCATTCCCGACGCGATCAGGAATCCCGCTGCGCCACCCAGCACTGCGCCCCACGCCGCGCCTTTTCGGCCTTTTGTGCTGGCCCCGATCACCGCGCCGATGGCCGCGCCGGCTGCCGCCGCTTGCACTTCCTGCTTGCCTTTGCTTGTCCGCGCCTCGATTTCGCCTTCGCGGCTATCACCGGCCCGCACGCTGTGCTCTTCCGGCACGCTCGACACATGCGCCACGATGGGCAGCTTGCCTTGTTTCGTATTGATTTCATCGAACGACAGCCAGATCCGCGCGCGACCCGTCAGCCCGGCGGGTTCCACGCGGCTGACGTGCCCGCGAATCTTCGTGCCCGGCGGCACCACCGTGCCGTTTTCCGCCACCAGCGGCTCCAGCGTTTTCAGATCGAATTTCTTGCCCACTTTGTCTTTGCGTGTGCTCAGCTTGTCGTCCAGTTTCACCAGAAACCGCGTGCCGTTCGGCACGTTGGGTAGCACCGTCGCCGGTGCCTGCCCCGTGCTTTGTGTTTGCGCTGTCGCCACCGTCGGCAGCGACATCATCAAAACCAATGGCACCGCCGCAACAACCCCCTGCCACTTCCGTGCCATGCTCGCCCCCTTCACTCTTTCTTGCGCCATGAGTGTCGCTCTCCTCTTTGCCGGGCTCTGGGTTGCCCCATCATGAGATGAATCCAACGCTTCTCGGGTGGCCTGCATCCTAGGAATTGGTTGGGAATGGAATTGGTTGCGTCCCGCGGATACTCACTTTGGGGCGCGTCCCTGGCACACTCTTCGCGGAGCGCCTTGGCTGTTAATATCTTGCAAGAACCTTGTTGGTTTTTTTCCCCTGCCGTATAATACTGCGCGAAGTGGGTCCCGTGGGGAAGTGTGCAGGGACCCTGTATCCGGTGTCCATATTTCTCAAGTAATACTGCTCCGCCTCGGAGCCTCCGGGCTGCCTTATTTCGAACGGGGCGGATGAATCGGTCATTTCGTGGGCCACAACTGAGGAGGTCTTGATGAAGGCCGTATTGCGATCTGGTGCGCTTCTGCTGAGCTTGGCCCTGGTGCCGGCGGCGTTTGCTGATGATGCCCGCGCAAACAAGGGTAAGTCGAAAAATAAATCCGCGGCTATAAGTGCGCAGAAATCCGTTCCGCAAAAATTGGCAGGACTCAAAGAGGGCACCTTGAGCGGACTTTCCGCACGGGCGGCTGATTCCATGCCGCGCGGCGCTGTTTCGCTTTTTCCGGCCTCGCCCTCGGCTGCTCTTCCCGCTGTTCCCGCGAAGGATCCGCGCCCGGCCAAAGAGCCCTTTGCACTCCGCCCCATGCCGGCCACCACGGGCACCCTCGGCATTTTCACCGTGGACTCCGGCTATCTGCTCCCCCGGCGCTCTTTCGCCATCACCAACTACGCCAACAAGTTCTCTCGCATGCCCGGCAACACCACGATTCTCACCTTCGGCTCGGTCGTCAGCGTCGGCATTAACGACTGGTTCAACGTCCATATCGGTTGGGAGCCTTACCGCTACATTCACATGGGCGTGCCATCGCAGTTGAGCTTGAACACTCCGGTCACCAATCCGCCGTACCCCAACGCCGCCAATCCGACCATTTTCCGCGGTCTGACCGTGGTGCCCGGCTCTGCCCCCGGCTACGTCGAGGAATTCCCCCTCGCCAATCGCAATGCCGGCGGCGTAGGCGAAGTGGTCATCGGCTTCAAGGTCGGCCCATTCTCCGAATGGCGCGGCGACTGGCTCTCCTTTTCCATTCGCAATGATTTGTACATTCCCACGAAGCGCTCCTTCAGCGACCTGCTCGATAACACCACGCAGACCGGTCAATTGGGATGGCAAGGCAGCGTTTCTGCCAGCCGCACCTGGTGGAAGGACCGCATCGTGAGCAGTTCGAGCTTGAGTTACCGCATCACGCGCGACCCGCGCGCCAACCGCGTGCGCATGTTCCAGCAGGCCGATGTGCTGCGCTTAGGTGGCGGCACCATTTTCCTGCCCAAGCATCGCATTCAGCCGATGACCGAAACCGTGTTCACCATCTACACCGGCTCGGCTACCCAGAACACCACCTTTGGCGCCCGAGACACCATGGATAGCGTGTGGGGCGCGCGCCTCTATCCCTGGGCTAATTTCGCCGTGGACGTCGGCTACCGCCGCACCGGCAATCTGAGGCGCCACGGCGATAAGAACGGCTTCGTGATCAAGGTGGGTGTTGTGCATTGGCGCGAAAAGTAGATTTGATTTGTGATCCAGTCCAAATGAAGGCAGGAGGAATCGTAATGAAGAAAAAAATCCAGTTCGTGACTCTTGCCATGCTGCTGGCAATCGCTCCCGCATGCCGGAAGAAAGTGGTGCCTCCGCCGCCCAACCAGCC
>CAZIWR010000003.1:0-2655 GCA_964542805.1 uncultured Acidobacteriaceae bacterium | reverse complement strand
TGGCAATCGCTCCCGCATGCCGGAAGAAAGTGGTGCCTCCGCCGCCCAACCAGCCGCCTACGGCGGCTTGTTCGGCGGAGAAGACCTCCGTGTATGCAGGAAGCAATGAAGTCGTCAACGTCAGCGTGCAGGCGAATGATCCCGAGGGCAAGCCGTTGAGCTACGCCTGGACGGCCAGCGGCGGTCAGGCGCAGGGCAGCGGCTCGTCGGTGCAATGGAATTCCGCGGGTCTGGCGACGGGGACATACAACGTCAGCGTCAAGGCGGACGACGGCGCCGGCGGTACCGCTTCCTGCGCCGTAGACATCAAGGTGGATCCGCGTCCGAATCGCGCTCCCACCATGTCTTGCTCCGCCGATCGCTCCTCGGTCCTCACCGGTGAGCGCGTGCGCGTTACCGCTTCGGCTGCCGATGCCGATAGTGATCCGCTCAACTACTCTTGGCGCACCACCGGCGGCCAGATCATCGGCTCCGGCGCGTCCGTTCAACTCGATACCACCGGCCTCTCCGCCGGGCCCTACACCGTCACCGGCCGCGTCGAGGACGGGCGCGGTGGCGCCGCCGATTGCTCCACGGCCGTCGAAGTCCGCGTGCCGCCTCCGCCGCCCCAGGCTTCGAAGCTCTCCGAGTTCTTCTTCCGCTCGGCCAGCGCGCGGGTCGATAACGTCAGTAAGCGCATCCTCGACGATGTCGCCCTGCGCATGAAGAACGACCCCACGGCGAAGGTGGCCATCGTCGGCTACGCCGATCCCAAGGAGCGCAAGCCCGAGAAGCTCGCCAAGGATCGCGCCGACGCCGCCAAGCAGTATCTCGTCAGCAAGGGCATCGCCGATTCGCGCATCGACACGCGCGCGGCCGGCGGCCAGGCGGGCGCCGATAAACAAAACCGTCGCGTGGACGTCATCTGGGTCCCCGAAGGTGCAACTTACTGATGCGTGGCACAGGCTTACAGCCTGTGCGCCTATCGTCGTGAAACAATTCGGGGCTCTGCAAAAAATGCAGAGCCCCTTTTCTTTTTGTCATCCTGAGTCCCGATGTTTTTTGTCGGGACGATGGATCTCTCTTCGATTTTGCCTCACGCCGCCACGCGCGGCAAATACACGCTGAACGTCGAGCCCTTTCCCGGCTCGCTGTCCACCCAGATGTACCCCGCGGACTGTTTAACGATGCCGTAAACGGTCGCCAGCCCCAGCCCGGTTCCTTTGCCGGTTTCCTTCGTCGTGAAGAACGGTTCGAACACGCGCGCTTTTGTCTCCGCATTCATGCCGCAGCCGGTGTCGCGGACACGCAACATCACAAACGCTCCCTGGCGCGCGCCGGGGTGCTTGCTGGCAAAGGCCTCGTCCAGTTCCACATTGGCGGTCTCGATGGTGATGGTGCCGCCATCCGCCATGGCATCGCGCGCATTCACCGCCAGGTTCAGAATGATCTGTTCCACCTGCGAGCGGTCCGCCTTGGTGCGGCCCAACTCCGGATCCAGTGTGGTCTGCACGCGGATTTGCCCGGGTATCAAGCGAGCCAGAATTCCCTGCACGTCACCAATCTCGGTGTTGAGGCTGAGAATCTCCGGCGCCAGCGCCTGCTTGCGGCTGAAGGCCAGTAACTGCCGGGTCAGAGCCGTGGCCCGGCCCGACGCTTTCTGAATTTCCTGCAAGTTCTTGCGCTGCGATTCCCCCATTTCTTTTTCGTCCAGCGCCAGTTCGCTGTAGGACTTGATGACCATCAGCAGATTGCTCAAGTCGTGCGCCACGCCTCCGGCGAGCTGGCCCATGGTTTGCAACTTCTGCGCCTGACGAATCCCTTCTTCCAGCTTTCCGCTGCGTTTCTCGGCATAGAGATTTTGGTCCGCCCGATTGAGCAGATCTGCGGGTTTCTCGCCGGGCTGATGTTCCGCCCATCCCGCTGCAAAGGTGACCGGGATCTTCGTTCCGCCCATGTCCACGTGCAGTCCGGTGAGGCGCGCGAGAACCACCGGCGCTTGCCCGGGGAGACATTCCGGCAGCAAGAGCATGAATTCGTCGCCGCCGATGCGCGCGGCCAGGTCGCAGCCGCGGCACGCTTTTTTCAATTGATTGGCAAATTCGCGCAACACCAGGTCGCCCCCGGCATGGCCGTACTGGTCGTTGACCTCCTTAAAGTCGTTGAGGTCGAGAACCAGCAGCGTAAGCGCGTATTCCCGCCGCGCGGAACGCTCGAATTCCACGGCCATGTGCTCCTCCACAAACCGCCGGTTGTACAGGCCGGTGAGGGGATCGTGCATGGCCAGTTGATGAAGCTGCGCGTTTTCGATGGCGATGGCGCAATGCACGGAAAGCGCGCGCAGGAAATCCGTGTCCTCGGTGACGAACGGGCCATTGGACTTGTTCAGCAGTTGCAGCACGCCGACCACGGTATTGGCCTTATTGAGAATCGGCAAACACAGCAGCGTGCGCGTGCGGTAGCCCAGGCGACGGTCCACGTCCGGCTCAAACCGCGGGTCCGCATAGGCATCCGTCAGGTTGATGGTTTCGCCGGTGCGCGCCACGTGTCCGGCAATTCCTTTGCCGATGGGGATGCGGATTTCTTCCATCGTCAGCCCCAGCCCGACCAGCGACCAAATCTCCTGGTGCTCCTTGTCCACCAGATACATCGTGCCGCGCTCCGCTCCGGTCTGCT
>CAZIWR010000002.1:0-84050 GCA_964542805.1 uncultured Acidobacteriaceae bacterium | reverse complement strand
CCCACGGCGACGTTGGAGACGATGCGCAGCTTGGGCGCGGCGTCGAGCAGCTCGTCGTTGATCTTCTCCGTCAGCAGGCAGATGAGCGCCTCTTTGTCCGCAACGCGCGCCAGCACCTCCGCGCGGGGCGGGCGTCCCGGCTTCTCCCAATAGTCCACATCAAAATGCTCGTCCAGCAGCTTCCGCGGCGCTTCGAACAGTTTGTGCGTGCTCAACAGTTTTGGCTTCGCCATCGTTTTCCCCGGTGTGAACGCGCGAGATTATCATAGTAGACGATTGGGGGCGAGAAGCATGCTCCTTCGTCGCTCGCGTTTTCTACACCCGAAACCCCATACCCTGAACCCTTCTTCATTCCTTGCCTCTCCGCCTCCGCCAGACTATATTGACGCGTGGACGCCGCCGCACCGCCCCGCATGGACCCGATCGTCATCCGCGAGCTTCTGGAAATCTTCGGCAAGCAGAGCGTGCTTTCCGCGCGCGAAGATTTGATGATGTACGAGTACGACGGCTCGATCGAAGTGGCCCGCCCGGATGTCGTCGTCTTCCCCCGCACCACGCAGGACGTCGTGCGCATCGTGCAGATCGCCAACCGCCATCAGGTGCCCATCACCGGCCGCGGGGCTGGCACCGGGCTTTCCGGCGGCGCGCTGGCCCGCCAGGGCGGCATCCTGATGGTTTTTTCGCGCATGAATGAGATTCTCGAAATTGACCTTGAGAATCAGCGCGCTGTGGTGCAACCCGGCGTGGTGAATCTGGACATCACCCGCGCGGTCGAGCACGCCGGCTATTTTTTCGCGCCGGACCCGAGCAGCCAGAAATCATGCACCATCGGCGGCAACGTGGCAGAAAACGCCGGCGGCCCGCACACGCTGCTCTACGGCATCACCACGAACCACGTGACCGGCCTCGAAGTGGTCCTGCCTTCCGGCGAAGTGCTGCGCGTTGGCGGCAAAACGCTCGACGCGCCCGGCTACGACCTGACCGGGCTGCTGGTGGGCTCCGAGGGCACGCTGGCCATCGTCACCGAAGTCACCGTGAAACTGACGCGGCTTCCCGAAGCCACCAAAACACTTCTCGCCGTGTACAACTCCGTGGACGACGCCACGGAAACTGTGGCAGAGATCACTGCGCGGGCCATCACGCCCGCGGCTTGCGAATTCATGGACGGCTGGACGCTGCGCGTGGTGGAAGCCTGGGTGCACGCGGGTTTTCCGCTGGACAGCGCCGCCGTGCTGCTCATCGAAGTGGACGGCCTGCGCGAATCCATCGAGGCGCAGACGGCGGAAATTATCGACGTCTGCAATCTCAACCATGCGCGCGAAGTGCGTGTGGCCAAGGACGCCAAGGAGCGCGACCTCCTGTGGAAAGGCCGCAAGAACGCCTTTGGCGCCGTCGGCCGCGTTTCGCCCAGCTACTACGTGCAGGACGGCGTGATCCCGCGCACCAAGCTGCCTGCCACGCTGCGCGTAATCGACGTCATCGGAAAAAAGTACGGCTTTGAAATCGGCAATATCTTCCACGCCGGCGACGGCAACCTGCACCCCATCATCCTGTTTGACCCGCGCGACCGCGGCCAGTACGAGCGCGCCGTGGCGGCGGCCGGGGAAATTATGGCGCACTGCATCGCCGTAGGCGGCTCCATCACCGGCGAGCACGGCGTGGGCTTCGAAAAAAGCGAGCTGATGCCGCTCATGTTCACCGAGGCCGACCTCGACGCCATGCGCCGCGTGCGCCACGCGTTGAACCCCACCGGCATGCTCAATCCCGGCAAAATTTTTCCCTTCGGCAAAGGTTGCGGCGAAATCCGAGTGCGGCCTTTTCCCGTCACTTCCTCCACTCCCCTATGAGCCCGCTTACGGACGCCACCCTCGCGAAACTAGAAGCTCTCGTCGACGCGGGAAACTTTTTTACAGATGCGGAAAACCTCGCGCGCTGCGCGATTGACGGCTGCGCTCCGCGCGCCGCTGTGCAGGCCAACACCGTCGAACAAGTCGTGGAAGTCGTGCGCTTCGCCGCGGCGGAAAATCTGGCCGTCGTTCCGTACGGCAATTTCCAGCAGATGCGGCTTGGCGCGCCGCCGGCGCGTTACGACATCGCGCTGCGCATTTGCCTCTATCGCGTGCTGTCCTACGACCCGCGCGACCTCACGCTTTCGGTCGAAGCCGGCATCCAGTTGAACGACCTTAACCAGCAGCTTCGCGAGCAGCGCCAATTCCTGCCACTGGACTCGCACCTCGGCGGCTTCGCCACCATCGGCGGCATCCTGGCCACAAATTCTTCGGGGCCGCTGCGGCACGCCTTTGGCACGGCGCGCGATTTCCTGTTGGGTCTCGAATTCGTCAGCGGCGAAGGCGTGCGCACCAAGAGCGGCGGCCGCGTGGTGAAAAGCGTCGCAGGTTACGACATCCACAAGCTGATGATTGGCTCGCTGGGCACGCTCGGCATCATCACCAGCGCAAACTTCCGCACGTTTCCGCTTCCCCCCGTCACGGCGACGTACCTCGTGCGCTTCCCCACGCTCGACGACGCGCTCGTTTTCCGCCGCGCGATGGCTGCTTCGCCGCTGCAGCCGCGCGCGCTGGACATTCTCTCGCCCGAAGCCGCGCGCCTGCTGAACTCTCTCGCGCCCGCCGGCGCCCGCGAAATCTCCGAGAAAGAAATCCTGCAAATGGTGGAGAGCGAGACGAAGGCCCGGACAGAGCGCGGGGATACGGAGGCCTTTAGCATGACGCTTCGCACGCCTTCGCCCGGCTTTTCCGAAAAAGAATGGACGGTGCTCGTGGGCACGGGCGGAAACGAGCAGGTGGTGGAGCGCCATCGCCGCGAATTGGAGCCGATGGCCCACGCGGCCCGCGCCACCGCATTTGACCAGGCGCGTCCGCAGCAGCCGCTCCTCGCGCGAATCAGCGAGGACGATTGCATGGAGTGGAGCTACGTGCGCACGTTCTCCAGCGTGGCATTCCATCTGAAACCCGCGGCAGCCGTCATGAGGATCAACATATTGCCCGCGCAATTTGGCGAGTTCCTGAAAGCAGCGACGCGGATTGCCGAGCAGCACGAGTTGGCGTCCGCGGCCCTGTTGCGCGCCGCCGGGGTGATTTACTTTGCGCTCGTGCCGTCGTCGCCGGAGGCAGGCGCGAAAAAACATCTCGCTCAGGCGTGCAACGATATTTTTGCTTCGGCGCAGCTTGCCGGCGGAACCGCAGTGATTGAATTTTGTCCCGCGGCGCTGAAGCGCGAAGTCAATGTGTGGGGGCCGCCGCGCGCCGACCTCGCGCTGATGCGCAAATTGAAAAACGAGTTCGACCCGCGCGGCATCTTGAGTCCCGGGCGTTTTTACGGCGGGATTTAGGGCATCGCAAAACGAGATTCGGAAATTGGGAATTGGCCCGCGAATGACGGAAGCGCGCAAAATGAAACAGTTGAGGGGCTTTGTCGGCGACGACAAGCCGAGCTGGGACGACTACGCGCGCTGCGTGCATTGCGGCCTCTGCTTGAATCACTGCCCCACTTACCGGCTGTGGGGCATGGAAGCGGATTCGCCGCGCGGGCGCATCCGGCAAATGCTGCTGGTGGACCAGGGCGAGCTGGAGCTGGGCGATAGCTTCGTGACGCACGTCGATCGCTGCCTGGACTGCCGCGCATGCGAAACCGCCTGCCCCTCCGGCGTGGAGTACGGCAAGCTCGTGGAATTCACGCGCGCGCAAATTGAGGAGCAACATCCGCGCGGGCTGTTTTCGCGCCTCGCCCGCGACGCTTTTTTCCGCCACCTGCTGCCGTACCCGCGGCGCATTGACCTTGCCGCCCGGCTGACCAAGATGTACCAGCGCTCCGGCCTCGCGGCCTTTGCGCGCGCCACCGGCATTCTGAAGCTGCTCGGCCTGGACGCCCGCGAGCGCCTCATGCCGCGCATCGATGACAAATTCTTTTTCTCGGAGCTGGGCAGGACTTTTCCGGCACAAGGCCCGCAGCGCGCCCGCGTGGCATTTTTTGCCGGCTGCATCGCGCAGGTGACCTTCACCAAGCTCAACGAAGCCACCATCCGCGTCCTCACGGCGAACGGCTGCGAAGTGGTGGTGCCCGATGGACAGCGGTGCTGCGGCGCGCTGGCCGTGCACGCCGGGGTGCGCGACGTTGCGCGCGAGCTGGCCGGCGACAACCTGGAAGTGTTTTTGCGCGAAAGTTTTGACGCGGTGATTACCAACGCCGCCGGGTGCGGCTCCACGCTGAAGGAATACCCGCAGTTATTTCAGGAAGACGATCCGAAATATCCCAAGGCCATCGCATTTCAAAAGAAAATGCGCGACATCACGGAATTCCTCGCCGAGCTCGGCCTTGCCGCGCCGCTGAAGGAGTTGCCGCTGCGAGTCACCTACCAGGATTCCTGCCACCTCGCGCACGGCCAGCGCATCCGCGAAGCGCCCAGAAAATTGATCCGCGCCGTGCCCGGTGTGGAGCTGGTGGAGATGTTTCGCTCCGACGATTGCTGCGGCTCCGCGGGCATCTACAACGTCACCGAGACCGCCGCGTCCATGGAAATTCTCGAAGAAAAAATGCGCTATGCCGCGGCGACGAAAGCGCCGGTCATTGTCACCGCCAACCCCGGCTGCCTGCTGCAACTCCGCGCTGGTGCCGCGATGCATCAGACAGGGCAAGAAGTGTTGCACGTAGTGGAGTTGCTGGATCGCGCGTTGTAGGAAAAGCTCTCTGGCTCATTGTCGATCGAGTGGGAGTTCCCACCGGAAGGCAGGGTTACATTTCTCCGACCACGTAGCGGCAGCCCTTCGGCCCCATCTTCGCGGAATGCACCGTGCCCCCCGGCACGTCACATCGCTCGCCCACTTTGTAGGTGCGCGACTTGTCCTTGATGGTCACCGTGACTTCCCCTTCCACGACCACGTGCGCCGTGGCCGTCGGGTGGACATGGTCGGGGTACCAGGTGTCCGGGCCGTCCTGCCAGACGTAAATGTGCTTGAAGCCCTCTTTGCGGAGCTGGTCCTCGTGCTCGTGCTCCTTCAGCGCCATGGGCCAAGTTTAGCACCGATTGCCGCCCTCAAGTCGAGAAGCCCGCGCTTCCGCGGCGAAATGGGCTTGACAACCGACTTATCTATAAGATAATATATGTTGCGTGTGATTTGCTGATGGCTCATGCTTCTAAACCGAGGGCTGCGACGGCTAGGAGGGGATCATCTCCGACATGATCGGCTCCGTATGTCACTGCCTGCTAAAGAGTTACGGTGATTAAAAATGAATCACATTTATATCTCCTTACGGGTCAACGATTTGGACATCATCTCCCAAAAGGGGGGGTAGGCATGCGAAGCCAAGCCCCGCTTGCGTCTCCGCTTGACCCCTGCTCCGTCCTTCCGTACCTTAGGAGGCTCGCGCCACTGCCATCCACGGAGACGACATGAGCGAATTTGATCCTACCATCCTGAACGAAGCGGCTATCCCGCCGCCGGACGAATTCTCCGCTCGCGCGCGCGTCCGATCGATGGAGGAATACTCGGAGACCCATCGCCGCGCGCTCGAAAACCCCGCGGAGTATTGGGGCGAGCAAGCTCAGCTCGTGGAGTGGATCACCCCTCCGACAAAAACTCTGGAGTGGAAGCTGCCGCACGCCCAGTGGTACGCAGGGGGAACGCTCAACGTCTCCTACAACTGCGTGGACCGCCACATTGATAAGCTGGGCAACAAGCCCGCGCTGCTGTGGGAAGCCGAGGACGGCAAGGCGCTCGAGTTCACGTACTGCGAATTGCGCGACCTCGTCTGCCGCTTCGCCAATGCCTTGAGAGATCTTGGCGTGAAAAAGGGCGACGTGGTTGCCATCTACATGCCCATGATTCCGGAGCTGCCTATCGCCATGCTGGCCTGCGCGCGCATCGGCGCCGTGCATTCCGTGGTGTTTGGCGGCTTCAGCGCGGCGGCGCTCGCTGACCGCATCCACGACGCGAAGTGCAAGCTGCTGATTACCGCCGACGGCGGCTACCGCCGTGGCCGCGTGATCCCGCTCAAGGAGTCCGCCGACGAAGCGCTGAAAAGCTGTCCCACGGTGGAGCACATGGTCGTGGTGAAGCGCACCGGCGAGCAGGTGGCCTGGCAGCAGGGCCGCGACCTGTGGTGGCATGCGCTGTTGGATCAATTTCCCGAAACCTGCGAGCCGGAAGCGCTCGACGCCGAGCACCCGCTTTTCATTCTTTACACCAGCGGCACCACCGGCAAGCCCAAGGGCGTGCTGCACACCTCGGCGGGATACCTGGTGCAGTGCACGTGGAGCATGCAGCAGGTTTTTGATTTGCGCGACGACGATATTTTCTGGTGCACCGCGGACATCGGCTGGGTGACCGGGCACAGCTACATCGTGTACGGCCCGCTCTCCTGCGGCGCCAGCATCGTCATGTACGAAGGCGCGCCCGACCATCCCAAGCGCGACCGCTTCTGGCGCATCGCCGACCGCTACAACGTCACCATTTTTTACACCTCGGCCACCGCCGTGCGTTCCTTCATGGCCTGGGGCAAGCAGTGGCTGGAAGGGCATGACATTTCCAAGATCCGCCTGCTGGGCACGGTCGGCGAGCCCATCAACCCGGCGGCGTGGAAGTGGTACTACGAAGTGGTCGGGCGCAACCAATGCCCCATCGTGGACACCTGGTGGCAAACAGAAACAGGCTCCATTCTGATTTCTCCCCTGCCCGGCGCTACGCCCACCAAGCCAGGTTCCGCGTGCATGCCGCTGCCCGGCATCGCCGCGCGCGTGGTGAACATGGAGGGCGAATCAGTGAAGCCGGGAGAGACCGGCTACCTCGTCATTGAGCAGCCGTGGCCGTCCATGCTGCGCACGATCTATGGCGACGATGAGCGCTATCGCCGCGATTATTGGAGCCGCATCCCCGGCGTCTATTTCACCGGCGACGCCGCGCAGTGCGACAAAGATGGCTACTTCTGGGTGCTTGGCCGGGTGGATGATGTGATCAAGGTCGCCGGGCACCGCCTCTCCACCATGGAAATTGAAAGCGCGCTGGTGAGTCATCCGTCGGTGGCCGAAGCGGCAGTGGTCTCGCGGCCGGACGAAATCAAGGGCGAAGCCATTGTCGCCTTCGTCTCCTTGCGTGCGGGACAGAATCCCACCACCGAGTTGAAGGTGCAACTCGGCGACCACGTCGCGAAAATTATCGGCACGATTGCGCGGCCCTCGGAAGTGCGCTTCGCTGACCTGCTGCCCAAAACCCGCAGCGGAAAAATCATGCGCCGCCTCCTGCGCGAACTGGCGCAAAAGGGCGGCATCACCGGGGATACCACCACGCTCGAAGATATGTCCTCCGTGGAGCGCCTGGCGCAACAAAAGGGACAAGAGGAATAGCGAGAGAAGTTGTCAGTCTTGCTTCGGAGCGAAGATTTTTCCCGCCATGCGGTTGACAATGCGCCGCGGCACTAGCCGCTGCGAATGCGTGCTGAGGTAGTTGTGCAGACTGGAAATGACGTAGCTCTTGCCGCCGGCCAGTGCCTCGAGCCCCACGCGCGCCACTTTCTCCGCGCTCTCTTTTTTGCGAGGGCCATGCGTGGTCTGTTTTGCCACTTCGTGAAATTCGCTTTCGGTTGAGCCCGGACACAGCGCGCAGACGCGCACGCCGTATTTCCGCACTTCCTCGGCGAGCCCCTCGGCAAAGAGCAGGTCGAAGCCTTTGGTGGCCGCATAGGTGGCGATGTAGGGCACGCCCTGGAAACCCGCGGTGGATGCGACGATCAGGATGCCGCCGGAGCGCCGCTCGATCATCGGAGGCAGGAAGAGATGCGTAAGGTGCAGCACCGCGCTGACGTTGACCTGCACCATTTCGCGTTGCCGCGCGAGCTCCATCTTCCGGAATTCGCCGTGCGCGCCAAAGCCCGCGTTGTTGATAAGCAGCTCCACTCCAATTCCCTTCCCTTTCGTGTACGTATAAATCGCGTCGGGCGCGCCGGGCTGGGCGAGGTCCGCTGCAAACGTATCAACCTTCACCTGATGCAGTGAGGAAAGTTTAGCGGCCAGATCGTCGAGCCGCGATTTGCGACGCGCGGTGAGCACCAGGTGCGTTCCGCCCGCGGCGAGCTGTTCGGCAAACGCCCAGCCAATGCCCGCGCTCGCGCCGGTAATCAGCGCCCATTTGCCGCGCCAGTTGTCCATGATGCCTCCTGGGGAGCGCCGATTGTAACCGCAGATGGCTGCCGGTGAATACGGCTGCTAGCGGGCTGGCGGAGGTGCGGCCGCGTCGTTCAGAACGATGAAAGCATCCACGCGCAGGCCGGGCCGCAGCTTGCGGCCGTCCTCGAGCTCGATCAGGGTCTCCAGGACTTTGGTATCCACGCGCTCCGTAGGGCTGTCGGTGAGGATGTTTTTGCGGCCCAGCAGTTCGCCGACGCGCACCACGCGGCCCCAGAATTTCTCGCCGCCAAACGCATCGGCGGTGACGTAAGCGCGCTGGCCGGGTCGCACGCGGCTCACGTCGGTCTCGTCGACGTCCATGCGCACGCGGAGCACGGAGTCGTCGCCGAGGGTGAAGATGGGAATATTGCGCTGGTCGGAAAACGTTTCGCCGGTTTTGAGGTGCTTGCGCAGCACGATTCCGCGGAGAGGCGCGCGCACGATAGTCTTTTCGAGCAGGGCGCGGGCTTCGGCCAGGCGCGCGCGGGCGAGCTGGACATCGGCTTCCGCGCGGGTGCGATCTTCTTCGCGGGCCTCATCGTCGATCAGGGCGTGGCGCTCTACGGCCATGTCATAACGCGCCTTGGCCACGCCGAATTCGCGCTCGGCGCGGTCGGCTTCTTCCTTGGCGAAGACGCCTTGCGAATAGCCGGTCAGACGGCGGTGCTGCTCGACGCGCGCGTTTTCCATCACGGCCTCTGCTTCCTTGATGGCGGCCAGAGCTTCGCGGCGTTCTTGCCGGCGCGCACCGTTGATCACGCGGCGCAGCTCGGCTTCCTTCAGGGTAAGCTGGGCTTCGGCCAGCGCCACGCGCGCGCGGTATTCGTCGTTTTCGAGGACGGCCAGCACTTGCCCGGCTTCGACGCGGTCGCCTTCCTCGACGGAAACGTCGCGCAACTTTCCGCTCATCTCCGCGCCGACGCGGACTTCTTCCGAGATGGGTTCGACGCGCCCGGGCGCGGCAATCACGTCGAGCGCCGCCGCAGCCGGAATGGTGGGCTGTGCGGGGCTGCTCGCGGTGGTCCTCGTGCGCACTGCAAAGGCGGTGAGCCCCACAATAGCAATCAACAGTCCAATCAGTATCAATGAGCGTTTCATGGTGTCCCCCCAAATTCCTTTACGCGCCGGAAACAGCCAATGGCGCGAGTTCGAGTGGTGTTGCGGCGAGAGCCGGGGCTACCTCTACTTGCGGCTCGACGATGCGGCCGTCTTCGATGTGCACCAGGCGGTCGGCGAACTGCAGCATGCGGCTGTCGTGCGTGACGATGACCACCGCCACGCCCTGCGAGTGCGCCAAGCTGCGGACCAGCTCCAGGATTCTTCTGCCCACGTGCGAGTCGAGCGCGGCAGTGGGCTCGTCGGCCAGCAAAATGTCCGGCGCGCCGGCCAGGGCGCGGGCGATGGCCACGCGCTGCTTCTGCCCGCCGCTGAGGTCGGCTGGAAAAACGGCGAACTTTTCGCGAATACCGACCTGTTCGAGCAAATCCATCGCGCGGCGGCGGGCATTGCGGCCGCGGATACCCTTCAGGTCCAGCGCCAGCTCGACGTTCTCCCCCGCGCTAAGCGTGGGAAAGAGATTGAATCCCTGAAAGACGAAACCAATGTGCGCAAGGCGAATGGCAGGGAGTTCGCGTTCCGGGAGCCCGGCTACTTCCCTGCCGCGAATGCGCACGCTTCCCGCGGTGGGTGACAGGATGCAGCCCATCACGGAGAGCAGCGTCGTCTTGCCGCTGCCCGATGGCCCCATCAAGAAAACGACCTCCCCGGATTGGACGGCCAGGTTTACGCCGTTCAGCGCGTGCACCGCGGCCGCGCCCGGGGAGTAAGTCTTGGTCACGTTGTGGACTGCAATGACTGGCTGCATAGGGTCTCTCCGTTGACGAATCGCTTTCCGGTGCTGCCGCACCTAGCCTTTGAAGACCATGGCTGGGTCAATCCGCGTCACCTTGTTGATGGAAACAAATGCCGCGCCAATGCACATCAAGAGCGTCAGGAAAAACATGCTGACGGCCAGTTCCCACGGAAACAGAATGGCAGCGCCGCCTTCCTGGCTGCCGCGCACGACGAAGACGCTGGCCACCATGCCGAGGACAGATCCCAACACCGCGCTGATTGCGGCCTGCTGGACAATGACGCGATAGATGTAGCCGTTGGAGGCGCCCATAGCTTTGAGCGTGCCAAACTCGCGCAGATGATCCATGGTGGTGGCGTAAATGGTTTGAGCCACAATGACGATGCCGACGATGAGTCCAAGCAGCGCCGCCAGCAACACGGCAAAGCCCGCGCCGGTGGTGAACATCCAGTAGAACTGCGTCATGTGGCTGAACTCGGTGGTGGTGTAGATGTCCACGTCGCGGAGGCGTGTGCCCAATTCGCGGCGAAGCCTCTCCATATCGGCGCCGGGAGCAGCCTGGACCAGAATGTAAAAGGCCCGGTCCTCCGCGAGGTTCGCAAAGGTTTGGGCATTCTTGAACGAGGCGAAGACATAAGGAGACGTGGTGAAAGAACGAATGCCCTGCGTGAATCCGACAATTCGCGCACGATGGCCATTAATTTCCAGCACCTGGCCAAGATGCGTGACACCGAGCTTCTGGCGATACAGCTCGTCTACGATGATGGCATCGGCGGATTTCAAGTCTTGCACGCTCCCCGCGGAGAGATTCCAAGGGCCCCCCATCGGCATGTCCGGATTCAGCCCAACAAGCACAACGCTCTCTTTGCGACCGTCCGGGCGCTTCCAATTGCCCCAGACCAGGATGTACTTTTCGGCGGCGGCCACGCCGGGCGTGCCGCGCACCTGCTGGAGCTTTCGCTCCGAGAAAGGCGCGGCTTGCTCGAGGTATGCCAGTCCCTTAGCACCGATCCACAAATCGGCATTGGAGTGGTTAATGACGTTGGAAGTCGCGCTTGTAAAGCCAAGAAAAAGCCCAATTTGCACGACAATCAGGACGATGGCGAAGACAATACCGGTGAGGGTAACGGTGAGCCGGACCCGGTCATGGAATAGGCTGCGTCGAGCTAGCGGGGGCATGATTTGTACTCCGAATCAAAGGTCATAATTAACTACGCTCATTTACTAAACACTGTTACATATTAAAGGAAAAAAATTAGGCTCTAAAGCCCTCAATCGTTGTTTCGACCACCTGATCCACCAGTTCTTCTCGGCTGACCCAAGGAAAGTCCGGATGAAGAATCAGAAGGGACGTAACGCCGTGCAATGCCGCCCAGATGGCCTGACTGGTCTTCTCCAAATCCAGCTTGCGGAACTTCCCGGAGCGTACGCATTCGCCAACGGCCTGGCGGAGGCAGTCGAAAGCGCGCATGCCCATGCATGACGGGCTGAGATAACGGTCGGACTCCGAGGTGCCCGTGGGATGAGGAAGGACAAAGGCCACTAAATAATTTGCCGGGTGTTTCAGGCCGAATTCGACGTAGGCCAGCATGCCGGCGCGGAGTCCTTCCAGAGGATCCGTAGCCAGGGAAGCGATGGTTTCGAGCTGCTGCACCAACTGGGAAAAGGTCTCTTCGCAGAGGCTGAAAAGGAGATCCGCTTTATCCTTGAAGTAGAGGTAGATGGTCGTCGGAGAGTAGTCGATTTTCTCCGCCAGCCGACGCATGGAAAAGTGCTCGTAGCCCTCACGAACAAAGAGCTCGCGAGCGGCATCCAGGATCTCTTCGCGGAGTTCAGCTTTCTCGCGTGCGCGACGTTCTTTGACGGTCATCGAGGCCTCCGAGTAACCTCGTCCTCTTACATAACACCGTTAAGTGTACGTGAGATTTTGGCCTTGTCAAGCAGAATTTTGCGGTACTAAGGTGATCAAAATTGGAGCGACGGATTCAAGCTCTTGATCGGAGTTCGCTGTATCCCCTTGCAGGTTTCACATAAAGTCGGGGCGAAAGCAACTGTGCTAGGATGCGCTGAGAAGCAAAGGTAGCAGGTGTCAGGTTTCAGAATCGTCTCAGGAGAAAGTGATGCAGCACAAAGGCAAGCGCAAAGTGACAATCATCGCTGGAATCATCTGCCTGGCCCTACCTTTGGGTGCGCAGCAGCAACAACTCCCTTTGGCGCCGCCGCAAGCAATGCAAGGCCCGGGAAGGCCGGGTCCGGAGTGGCGGCGGCTGGCGTTCTTGGTTGGCGCGTGGGAAGAGAAGGTCTCCTACGCAGGGGAGACGCCGGAACAGGGAAGCGAAGGCGGGACAGGGCGGTGGTTCGCGCGCCCGCTGATGGGGCGCTTCTTGCAGCTCAATTATTACGGCGTGGGTCCACAGGGTCTGTATCGAGCTTTCGGGGTGCTGACCTATGACCGTGAAGCGCAGAGCTACAGGATGCTCTGGTTCGACGATTCCGGGGGCGTGGGGGACTACCGCGGGAATTTTGCGGACGAAAACACGCTCAGCCTGGAGCACCGGGGAAGAGTGGACGGTCGCGATTTCCGCGAGCGCATCACCTACACGCGCGTTTCGCCGACCGAAATCGGCACAAAAATCGAGCAGGCGTGGGATGCGGGCGAGTACCGCGTTTATCTCGATGCGCAGGCCACGCGCACCGGAGCGCCTGGACAAAGAGCGATGCGGCGTGGAGCGCCGCCGGCGAAACAGCCGCAAGAGTAGCGAAAGGGGTCAGGGCCTCGCTGAATTACTTGGGCGATTCAGCAGGGGGATCTGGTGATTTCTTTGCGTTATTGGAGGAGAAAACAGCATCGCGGAGTTTACCGCCCTGCGCCTTCAAGTGGTCCAGCAGGCGGCGTGCCCAAACAAATTCGGCGGCCAGAATGGCCAGGCCGAGGGCAATAACCACCCAGCCGGGGCCGGGCGTGACCAGCATGACCACTCCGGCGAGGAGCACGGTGAAACCGACAACAACCTTGATGACGCGCTTGGCCTGCTGCAGTGTCTTAAGCCACATTCGTCGATGCGCTGCGGCGCAAGCAATCAGAAAAGGATCAAAAGACCTGATACGCGAGGCATGAGCGCAGGGCTATTCTATCATTGACGGCGGAAAAGCAAGGGAGCGGCCCGTGCAGGGTGACGAGAGCGTTAGGGAGCAGGGGGCAACGATGGAACTTCAAAGCGTGAAACTTCGGATTCCGGAAGGCGCCAACATCATTGTGGGGCAATCGCATTTCATCAAGACGGTGGAAGACCTCTACGAAGTGATGGTCAACAGCGTGCCGGGAATGAAGTTCGCGATTGCGTTCAATGAGGCGTCGGGGCCGTGCCTGGTGCGCGTGGAAGCCAACGACGATGAACTGCGTAAGGCGGCGGTGGAGAATGCGCAGGCCATTGGCGCCGGACACGTGTTCGTGGTGCTGCTACGGCAGGCGTTTCCGGTAAACGTGCTGGGACGGATCAAGGATTGCTTTGAGGTGTGCTCGATTTTTTGCGCGACCGCGAACCCGGTGGAGGTCATCGTGGCGCAGGGCACGGAGGGGCGCGGTGTGCTCGGCGTGATTGACGGGAGCTCACCGAAAGGCGTCGAGGGGCTGGAGGATGTGAAGCAGCGGAAGGAATTTTTGCGAAAGATTGGATACAAGCAGTGATTCACAGGCAAACGGCGGAGCCATGCACCTTACGGTGAATGGCGGAGAGGGTGGGATTCTCATTCCGCATTTTTGCTAACTTCCTTATCCGCCGAGAGTTCGCTCTATCTATTTCATTTTGTTACTTCTAGCCAAATTCCATTGCGTCTATCTGGACCCACCCAGTCTCGATGGTGCCTTCCAGTTATAGACACCAAACTTGGGCGCTGACCCTAACCCAAAGTCGGGAGCAAATCGCTTTCAGCCACCGACCTCCTTGTCCCGAACCAGATTCCATCCCCTATTGAACTGGTTACCCCCGCTTGTAACCAAACCGCAAGCGTCGGCCGGGAACCTCAAACAGGCCCAGACGTTCTCGAGCAAAGTGGCAATCCGCGTTGGCTAGTTGGCGGAATACGTCGTGAAATGCGGCCAACATCTGCGAGACGTTATCGGGTACATGGTCCTTTACCTCGACACCCACGGGAGAACGCGCGGCCCTCTGCCTGGAATACCAGAATGTCACTGTGTGGAATCATCTGGTTCACCGCTTGACCCATCGCGCGGAGCGTTTCGATATTTAGAACGTTCAGGGGAGGACGGTTCAGCGTCACCCAAGCCTTGCGGCCTTCGATTCGAGTTTGGATCGTACCCGGGCTTTTCTCCGCTTGATTCATCGTGGCTCCAATCGGCAAGCAGGGCACGCTAATGGCCTTGCTTCTCTCATCTGGGATTCTATCAACTCGGACTGTTGCGTCGCAGTCGCAAGAGAATCTCCCACACTTTACAGTATTGCATGACGCCCTTCGACTTGTGCGGCGACTGCAAAAACCAGGACGAACACCAACGCTCACAGACCCAAAACTTTTTTCATGATCCGCTCCGCAAACAGAAGTTGACCTCATGCGAAGGCGTTGGCGTGCCCTTCAGACTTTCCCGATTATTGCCTTAATGCGCAAAACATTTCAGATGTTCTCGACCGTAAGCGCGTAAATACATGAAACTAAAGACCATCCATTTGGACGCTAACGTGCTTCTAGGATTGGGGGCCATTGCCAACTCTCTGCCCGCTTGCGTTTAGGAGGTTTCATGAGGCGCGTAGTCCTTCTTCTTTCGTTAACCGTGCTGCTGGCGTTTGCTGAGACAGCGAGTGCGGATCCGATTGCGATCAGCTTTTCCGGTGGCATTGGTGGAACTACGCAGTGGTTCCTTCCCAACAATAGTTGGAGCCTGACGAGCGCGCCACTCACCGTTGGTTCTATTGGTGGAGTCTCTGGACCGTTCTCGGGACTGCTCAACATAACGTTGCCCGCGTCCACCGGCACCACTATTGTTGCTGGCGTTCCCGGGGTGACCTACAGCGGCGGAACCATCTCAATCACGGCAAGCGGTACGACCATCTTCTCCGGTCAGTTCTCACAAGGTTTGCTTCTTTTTGGCACCGTGGTTGGCGGTGTTCCTGTTACTGCTTTTATCGGTGAGATAGATCCTGCGAATTCTCAGTATTACGACGGGCTTGCAGCATTCAATCCCCTAGTCGCTGGGATAGCGGGGAATGTCAGCCTGTATTTTCAACTAAATCCAGACCCGGTTTCTCTTGAGGGTGCGGCAATTGGGTCGCAGGTCGATACAATTGCCACCGTGGCGGAGCCTGCCAGCATGATCCTGCTCGCGGCAGGAATGATGTGGTGCGGGTTACTGCGCAAATTTCAGCGGGCTGAAATACGCCGGGATTGAATGAACGTCGCGACAATCAGGACGTGGTATCCACCCCCACAGTTTGAAGGAGCGGTGAGCCGACCCCGCTCCAAGACTCCGTAGGTGAAATGGACGGCCTGCACACGGGCAGTCGAAACCAACCCGCTACAACCCCCCGCTAGAGTGAGTGCAGCCTGACGATCCAATCCGCTGGAGCGGACCGCCTCCGGCCTGACGTCTGGAGAATTGGGCTTACCTGACAGAATGCAGCGGCAGACTTATGGCATCGCGGCGTCCGATGTAACCGGGAAGACTTTCTTCTCCAGGGCACGTGTGAAAACGATGGCCTTAGGGAAACGAACCTTGATCTCCTTCTGCCATTTTTCGATTTCGGCTGGCGGGGTGCGAGTTGGAAGACGGCCTAATCTTTCCTACCCCGCACCTTGGGGCGCATTTTGTCGCGTTTGCTGTTCTCATCGTTAACTGGTTCCCAAAAGGCATAGATGCAACCGCACAGGCCCCCGAAGGCGTGATTGTGCTGAGGGTTTTGTCAAAGACTAGTTTACGAATGCGCCAGAACACGGCGGAGTTGGGAACCGATATAGCTCAATAGCTGCTGCTGGGCGGAATGCAAATAGAAGTGATCGCCACGAAACATGCGGAGTTCAAAAGAACCAGAAGTATGCCGGCGCCATGCTTCCAGGTTGCTTTGGGTCGCAAACGAGTCATCGGTGCCACCGATGGCCGTCAACGGACATGTAAGCGGCGAGCTCTCCCCAAAAGCGTAGGTTTCGGTAAGCGTGAAGTCGGCGCGTATCATAGGCATCACTAACTGAATCAGTTCGCGGTTCTCTAAAACCTCACGTGGCATCCCGTTCAGTTCCGTCAGTTCTCGGACGAAATCAGGTTCTGCAAGGTGGTGAATCGGTCGGGGATCAGACTCGTGCGGCGCGAAACACGCGGACACAAACAAATGCTGCGGTTCGCGACCTGATCTATCACGAATTCGACGCGCAAGCTCGAAACCGATCAACGCTCCCATGCTATGGCCGAAAAACGCAAACGGCTTATCCAGGGGGAGAAGTGGAGCAAGGGCTTGCATTACAGGCTCCATATCGGTAAAGGCAGGCTCGGCGAACCGGCGGCCGCGCCCAGGCATGCAGATGGCCAACACCTCGACTTCGGAGGGCAACAAACTGACCCAGGAACTGAAGATTTGTGGAGCACCGCCTGCGTAAGGAAAGCAATAAAGCCGAAGCCTCGCTTTGGGGTTCGGCTTTGGACGTGTCAACCAGCCGTTGGTATCAGTGCTAATCGCGGTTGTTGCCATTCCTCTCCCTCGAAAGTTCTTTGGGTATGTCTTTACCCTGCAAACATGCTCGTAGCGTCGCGGCAAGAATGCTGACGTGCGGCGATTCCACCATCGTCAGATGATTTCCGGGAATGACATGCACTTCAAGTCCACCGCCGGCAACCTCGCTCCAAGCCATGCGGCGGTCGCGATAACAACGGGTAGACACTTCACTGCACCAGAGCATCTGAATACGGCATGGGCAGTACTGTGCCTTGTAATGCCGCCATGCCTGAGAGTTCGCGTCTTTCACTTTGGCCATGAGCGCGGAAAGTTTGTTTTCGTCCCGTCTTTCCCGCAGCAATGCCTGTCCCATACGCTTTGCCAATCCCATGCTTCGCAATCCAATGTTCTTTATTCGAGTTGCAAAATACTTCAGCTTCTCCTTCGGCGGAAGCAGAATGAGGTCGCCCAGATACCAATCGGCCTGCTCCAGGGGACCGTAATCAATCGTCCGGTGAACCATGAATCGCGGGTAACCCGGGAAATAAGTGTCAATTAGAACCAGCCGATCGACTTCTTCCCCAGCGGCCACCAGTTGCCGCGCCATTTCAAACGCGATCACGCCACCCAGACACACACCGCCGAGGCGATAAGGTCCCTTGGGCTTGAGCGCCCTTATCTCCGCGACATAATGCGAAGCCATCTGTTCGATTCGCGTATGCGGTTCCATTTTTCCATCCAGCCCAACGGGTTGGAGCCCATAAAACGGCTGCTCAAGACCAACTGTCCTTGCCAGATTACCGTAGCTGACCAGATTAGCTCCCAGCGAATGCACACAGAAGAAGGGCACTTCCGAGCCCTGCGGCTGCAACGCGACCAGCGAGGACCATGGCGCTGACCATCCTTCCTTTCGCAGGATTTCGGCCATGCGTTCCACGGTAGGAGCTCTGAAGATGGTGGCCACCGTGAGCGTTTTTCCAAATACTTTCTCTAGTTGAGTGAAGAGCCGTACGGCGAGCAGCGAATGACCCCCAAGATCAAAAAAGTTATCGTGGATGCTAACCCGAGGGACTCCCAGTACTGCCTCCCAGATGCGCGCAACTTGTACCTCCAGGTCATCACGCGGGCCGACAAAAGCCTTTCCTTCGGTTGCGGAGTGCTCCAAAACAGCAAGCGCGCGGCGATCGATCTTGCCATTCGGTGTAATGGGAATCCGCTCAAGCAGGACAAATGAAGAAGGAACCATGAACTCCGGCAGACGGCTTGCAAGGTACTGCCGCAATTCTTGCGGTTGGGGATCCGCTTGGGGAGAAGGAACGAGGTAGGCAACGATCCGCTTACTCTCACCTTCCCCGATAGCGCTGACTGCCGCCTGGCAGATCAATTCGTGCTGCAACAGTGCCGTCTCGATCTCCACTAACTCAATCCTGTAGCCGCGAACCTTGACTTGGCCATCGCGACGTCCCACGAGTGTCACAGTCCCATCAAGCTGATAGGTTGCGAGATCACCGGTGCGGTATAGCCGATCAGTTGCCTCGTCAGTGTGCGGATTTGGAATGAAACGCTCGCGTGTCAGTTCGTCATTTCCGGTGTATCCCTTCGCCAGATACGGCGTACGAACGTACAACTCCCCAAGTTCACCAATACTGGCAAGCTGTTCCGCCCGGTTGAGCACCACCAGCTGG
This sequence comes from uncultured Acidobacteriaceae bacterium, assembly GCA_964542805.1. Lineage (GTDB taxonomy): Bacteria > Acidobacteriota > Terriglobia > Acidiferrales > UBA7541 > JACQDE01. The sequence goes on along the minus strand of CAZIWR010000002.1, from coordinate 65,675 downwards.
ACTCCATCGATGCCCTTGCCAATCGGCACACGTAGAGTGCCGTCAGGAACATTGGAGACCTTGTTGTACGCCATCGCCTGCGGAGTTTCCGTGGTGCCATAGAAGTTGACACACGTGACAACGGGGGCGATCGACTTCATTTCAACCGTCGTCGCATACGACAGCGCATCACCACCGAAGAAGGCGTAGCGAAGGTCGGTGAGCTTGTCGCGTTGTCTGAGGTTGCCGGCGCCATCTGTAAGTATCTGCCCCAAAGCTGGGGTCAGGTGGGCCACAGTGATGTTCTGCTTTTTCATCCACCGGCGAAGTCCGGAGGAGGACATGCGGTCTTCCTGGCGAGGGACGTACAATGCCGCGCCTACCCACAATGGAGTGAACACGTCGCGCAGAAGCGGGTCGTGCGCCAAACCCGATAGCATACTGAAGCGATCATCCTCGGTCAGATCAAATTCCTCCGCATGCCAACGCAAGAAGTGGCTGAGAGGCCGATGTGTGCCGAGAACGCCTTTGGGCTTTCCCGTGGAGCCCGAAGTAAATACCACGTATGCCAGACTGTCAGGATCGATTTCAACTTTGGGCGCGTCTGCTGAAAGATTACGGAACTGGGCCGCCGACGGGAGCTTCGCCAACAGCGGTAACTGGATGCTGAAGCCCCCGATTCGCGCCGCGAAGTAGTCAGAAATCGCTTGCGGCACAGGTCCAGCCGAGCCGAGACTTACCAGAGCGCGAGGTTTCGCGGAATTAGCACAATCGAGCAAATACGCGGGGGGGTATGCTGCATCGAGTATTAGAAAAGCCGCGCCCGACTTCATGATCCCCAGCAGTGCGCAGACAAGCGCTGCGCTCCTGTCTGCATAAACGGCGACCACATCATCACGTCCAATTCCCGACTCATGCAGGCAATTGGCCAGCCGATTGCTCCACTTCTCTAGGTCTCGATACTTCCAGCTCTCCCGGTGGTCCCTCACGGCCAATTGTTCGGGCCTACGTCGTGCGTTGTTGGAGATCCGCGCTGGGATCGCCCCCCCCCACGAGGGCTGAATACTTTGCGTGAGATTCGGTAGAATCAGGTTCGCGGAATCGGTCACGAGTGATACGCTGTCGACGCGCACTGCCGGATTGCTGGTCACCTGTGCGAGAACATACTCGTACTGCCGCATCATCTCCGTCATGTGCTCTTTGGAAAACAGGTCCGTGTTGTACAGCAATCCTAATGAGAGCCGGCTCTGCTCTTCGCTCACGTAGAGCGTTAGGTCAAATTTTGCTCCATACTCCATTGGGTAGAAGTCACCGACCTTCAGACCACCCATCTCCCCCTCGCCCACCGGTGAAAGGTTCAGCATGTTGAACATCACTTGGAACAATGGTGTACGGCTCAGGTCGCGGTCGGGGCGGAGTTCCTCCACCAGCTTTTCGAACGGCATCTCCTGATGTGCGTAGGCGCCTAGGGCTGTTTCACGCACCCGTTGTAGTAGCTCTGTAAACGTTGGGTTACCACCCAGGTCGGTGCGCAGAACCAGGGTGTTAACAAAGAATCCAATCAGCGGCTCCGTTTCGACGTGATTCCGTCCTGACATGGGCGTGCCGACCAGGATGTCATCCTGCCCGCTCAGCCGCGACAGCAACAACTGAAACGCAGCCAGCATGGTCATGAATGGAGTGGCACGCCGTTGTCGACTGAGTGCGTGCACAGCCTGCGACAGCTCTGTCGAGAGTGTCAGTGTTTCTTTGTCACCACGGAATGTCTGCTCCTTCGGGCGCGCGCGATGGTAGGGCAGTTCAAGTACGGGTGTCGCCCCATCAAGTTGCTTCCGCCAATATGACTGTTGCTCCTGGAAGACAGTTCCCTGCAGCCATTGACGCTGCCAAGCGGCATAGTCGCTGTACTGAATTGGGAACTCGCCGACACATGGCTGCTCCCCAACAACAAGCGCCGCATAGAATGAACCCAATTCCTTAAGGAACAGACGTAACGACCAGCCATCACTGATGATGTGGTGCATGCTGACGAGCAATAGGTGTTCGTCAGGAGCCAAGCGGATGAGCCTGGTGCGCAGCTGCGGTCCGCGGACTAAGTCAAAGGGTTCCGCTTCCTCGGCTTCTACAAGCCGCTTGGCTTCGGCACCTCTTGCATCGAGCGGCAGATGACTGAGGTCGAATAACGGCAGATCAGCTGGCGCAGGTGGGAGCACCTTCTGAACTGGTTCACCGTCGGAGCGCGGAAAGACTGTTCTGAGTGTCTCGTGACGCGAAATAATAAGCGTAATCGCTTGTCGCATCGCCTCGAGGTTCATCGGGCCTTTGAGTGGCAATGCACCACGAATCCTGTACGCTGAGCTACCTGGATCCAACTGATCGAGGAACCACAGCCGTTGTTGCGCGTAGGAAAGCGGGGCCTCCTGATGATTTTCGCGCCGAGGAATCTCTGATTTCGATTCGATTCCCTCTTCTTGCAGCAGCGCAGCTAGGAGTTGCCGCTTGATCTCCGGCAATTCCTCCTTGGCGGGGGTTCTTTTGAGGCCGACTGATTCCATGGATGCCTTGGAAATGACTAAGTGAGGTCCCTTGACAGAGGCCACTGTTATCCGGCAGCAACGCCGCGTTGCTGCAGAGCCCTATCCACGTCCTCAGCGGACATTCGCTCCACGGCGACCATTACGTGTGCAATCTTCTTGAGCCGACCGGGCTGTGTGTCCATTGAGAACATGCAATCAGCCAACTCTGCGACCGTTGGCGATTCAAAAATCGTTCGCATGGGGAGAGTCAGTTTGAATACGTCGCTGATGCGAGCGAGAATTTGTGTTGCCAGCAGCGAATGGCCGCCTAGATCGAAGAAGTTGTCGTGAATGCCGATCCCGCCAATACCCAGCACGTCTTGCCACATATTCACCAGTGCCTGGTCCAGATCGTGGCGAGCACCGGCATACTGCACCTGCAATTGTGGGCGCTCATGCAGATTCGGTCCTTGCGCAATCTGTTCGGTCTTGGACTCTGTTGATCTTTCGCCGATGGAGCGCGCAATTCGTGTCTTGAGGTCGGCGGTGCAGACCACGAGTTGCGAGACTGGCGGATAACTCAAGATCCGGCGGAAGGCCTCTATTCCTTCCTCCGGCTTCATGGCCAGGGCAAGCAGGCTTGCGGTTGCGGGGTTGTCGGAGGGGGGATCGCCCTGGAAGTTCCAAGCATCCCAGTTCACGCTCGACCACTGGTGACCATTCGTGCGGTTGTGCTTACGGACGAAAGCGTCGAGGAAGAAGTTCGATGCGGCATACGGCATGTAGCCGAGCCCGCCCAACTGCACTGATACGGACGAAAGCATGGTGCAGAAGTCGAGATCTTCGCCAGCGAGCGCCTCATCAAGAGCAAGCGTACCGTACACCTTTGGGCGGAAATGCATTTCGCACTGTTCCGGCCTTAAATCCTGCACGAAGCTGAATGCCTGCTCAGAGAGGGCACCTGCACCGTGGAACACGCCATGAATTGGGCCGAGGCGCTCGCGTACTTGTCTAATCGCTGAAATTACCTGATCTCGTTCGCCGGCGTCGGCGCTGACGACCATCACCGTAGATCGGAGCGCCTCGATGCGTTGAACGGAGCGAATCCGGCGTGACATGGCATCGTTTTCAGGATGCGATTCAAGATACGCAGCCCACTCCTCTTTCGGTGGCAGCTTGGTGCGGGCAATCAGGGCGAGGTTGACCTTTGCGCTTTGTGCTAGCCACTCGGCCAGAGTTAACCCGATGTTACCCAGTCCACCCGTTATGACGTACACGCCGCCCTCTCGGAGGGAGGCGCGTTTGTCAGGAACAGGTCCCAAGCGTACGGGCAGGTAGTCCAACATCCAACGACTGCGTCCGCGATGGGCAACGAAAAGAGCTGACTCGTTGCTGATGAGTTCTGCAGCAAGCTGAGCAATGAGCGTTTGGTTGGGGACATTGTCCAGTTCCAGATCAATGCTACGGCAGTGAATGCTGGGATACTCCTGCGGAAGCACCAGACAGGCAGATTGCACCGCGGCTTTCTCCGGAGCCAGCGCTTCACCACCATGGACTTCCTGGATCTGGTTGCTGACAATAGTGATTTGAACCGATGCACTGCCTACCGACCCAAGAGCTTTCGCCAGATTCACAAGGCTGAAGAAACCTCGCTGTTGTGCCTGGTCAAAAGTCTCTGGTGTTGTGGGTTGAGGTTCCCCTGGCGTAATCGTCCACAAATGTGCGATCGCGTTGGGTGAACGCCCGCTGCTGCTCAGCGACTTCAGGAGTTGCTCGTAATCTTCTCGAGCGGAAAGGTTCACAGTGAACCCATTGCCGTTTGCAGAGAACCCGGCGCCGGAGCGCACACGTGTCACCTTAAACCCTGCATCCGTAAGTCGCGTAGCCAATGCTGCTCCGATTCCGAAATCATCCTCCAGGACGAGCCAATTTGCGCCTTCGGCAAGGTTAGCCGGAGAGAGCAAATTGAATGGTGTCCCCCGCTGCCACGATGGCGTGTAGAACCAATCGTTTACATCGGCGTTCCTCTTGAGCGGCCCACGTGTCTTCTCCAGCGCAGCGTTTAGATTTCCGCGCTCAATCCAATAGCGATGCCTTTCGAACGGATAGGTCGGCAGCGGAATGCGACGGCGGCGCTCGCGGCTATAGAAGCCTTTCCAGCTTATTGGACAACTGGCGATCCACACGCGAGACAGCGCCGCCAGCAGGCATTCCAAATCGGATCGCGCTTCCTGGACGCGGCGTAGGGAAGAAAGAATCACCAACCCGGTCGGCTTTGTTCCGCTTTGTTTCGCCAGGCTGGCTAGAGTTTGGCCCGGCCCCACTTCCAACAGAATGCGATCAGCGGACATGAGCGCATTCAGTCCATCAGCAAATCGCACGCACTGCCGGAGGTGCTGCGCCCAATATTGGGGATTCACGGCATCTTCATTGCGGATCCACGTACCCGAGACATTGGAGATGAATGGGATCTTCGGGGTGCTTAGCTGAGTTTGTCCGGCCACTTTCGTGAACTCATCCAGGATTGGATCCATCATCGCGGAATGAAACGCGTGCGATGTGTGCAAACGCCGGCACTGAATTCCTTTCTCCTGGATCTTCTGTTCCGCTTCTGCGATGGCATGATCGGGACCGGAAAGCACACATAACCTCGGACCATTAATCGCAGCAAGGCTTAATTCCGGGGTCAGAAAAGCTCGCGTCTCCTGCTCGGTGGCAGACACGCTCAGCATGGTTCCGGTGGCCATGCTTTGCATTAACCGTCCACGCGCGGCGACCAGCGTAATCGCGTGCTCAAGAGTCATCACCCCCGCGAGACAAGCTGCCACATACTCTCCAATGCTGTGCCCGATCATCGCCTCGGGCTCGACGCCCCACTCAATCCAGAGGCGGGCCAGTGCGTATTCGATAACGAACAAGGCCGGTTGCGTAATTATCGTTTGCGTCAGCTGCTTTTGAGCCTCTTCCTCCTGTCCTGCCAGGGGGTACAACAGCTTGCGCAAGTCGAGTCCAAGATGCGGATGAAACAAATCACAACATTGATCAACTGTTTCGCGGAAGGACTTCTCCGTCTCATAGAGCTCGCGCCCCATATTGACGTGCTGCGAGCCCTGCCCCGGGAACATAAAGACCGCTCTGGACTTGCCGCCCCTCATGCCTGTCGCGGTGCGATGCGGATCCAAAGCACGCAACGATTTCACTGCATCTTCAGACGTCTGACAGAGAACTGCACGACGGAACTTGAATGCCGAGCGACCTAGCTGCAACGTGTAGCTTGCATCAGCAAGATTGGTCTCTGGATGTTCGGTGAAGAACTTCGCCAGGTTTTGCGCGGCTACATCCAGAGCCGTTTCCGTTTTGGCCGAGAGCAGCAGCATTTGCCACGGACGAGAAGGAGACGTCTGCGTAAGTTCTGGAGCTTCCTCCAGCACCGCGTGCGCATTCGTGCCCCCGATTCCAAATGAACTGACACCCGCCCGCCGAATACCCTTGCAATTCCAGGGTTGCAAGCGCGTGTTCACATAAAACGGTGAATTGCCAAAATCGATGTTGGGGTTTGGCTGCTCGAAGTTAATGCTGGGAACAATTTCACGATTCTTGAGCTGGAGAACCGTCTTGATCAGGCCTGCGACCCCAGCGACCGTATCGAGATGACCCATGTTGCTCTTCACTGATGCAATCGCGCAGTAGCCCTTGCGATCAGTGCTGGTACGAAATGCCTGTGTCAGAGCCGCGATTTCGATGGGGTCGCCCAGATTTGTACCAGTTCCGTGGGTTTCAACATAAGTGATGGAATCGGCGCTGACGCCGGCAATTCGCTGTGCCTCGGTGATGACTTCCGCCTGTCCGTCCAAGCCGGGAGCAGTGTATCCGACTTTGAGCGAACCATCATTGTTGAGCGCCGAACCGAGGACGATGGCATCGATGGTGTCACCATCCGCAACAGCATCAGCTAGCCGCTTCAGCACCACCACGGCTACGCCGCTCCCAAAGAGCGTTCCACTGGCCTTGGCGTCAAATGGACGGCAATGGCCGTCGGTGGAGTTGATGCCGCCATCCTGGTACGCGTAGCCGTTCACTTGCGGAATATGAAGCGATACACCCCCTGCCAAAGCCATATCGCACTCACCTAATACCAAACTTTGGCATGCCAGGTGCAACGCAACCAGCCCAGTCGAGCATGCAGTCTGGACATTGACCGAGGCCCCTTTCAGATTCAACTTGTATGAGACATGTGTGGGTAGGAAGTCCTTATCGTTCGAGCTGATCGCCTGAAGAGTGGGAACTGAATCCAGCATGTGCCGATTGGGGAGGATGTGTGCGAGAAAGTACGTGCCCAAGCTTTGGCCAGCGAACACCCCAATCCGGCCCTGGAACGTATCGGGTGCATATCCGGCCGTTTCCAACCCCTGGTAGGCATATTCCAGAAACAGGCGCTGCTGTGGGTCCATGATCTCCGCTTCCCGCGGTGTGAACCCGAAAAATGCAGCGTCAAACATACTGATGTCGCGCTTCAGAGGACACCCAGCCTTCACGAACTTCGGGTGCTTCAGTACTTCGGGATCAACGCCACTGGCCAGCAACTCTTCGTCCGCGAAAAACGACACCAGTTCCACGCCCTGCCGGAGCTGCTGCCACCAGTGCTGAAGATCATCGGAATTCGGAAAAAGCGCCGAAAAGCCGATGATTGCGACTTCTGTACCCGCCCTGTGTTCGGCTTGCATGGACCGTCCTCCTCTACTGCTATCTCACTAATCTCATGCGGTTATGCAACATCTCACGCCGCAGATCGGCACGCTCCACAGCGCTTTGCGTCTTTTGTTGCTCCCCATTCCGGTTGCCGAGAAACTCTGCGAGCGACCTGATGGTTGGATAGCGGAATAGATCGACGACTGCCACGTCCACGTTGAGCTTTTTGCGGATTTCACCGTGTACGCGGGTGAGCAAAAGCGAATGTCCACCGAGTTCGAAGAAGTTATCATCGACGCTGACGTTTGGCCGCTTCAATGCCTCCGCCCAGATGCCAGCCACAACTTCCTCGGCGCGATTGCGTGGCGCCACGTACGGCCCGGCCGTCGACTGGATCTCCGGCGCGGGTAGCGATTTCCGGTCAATCTTGCCGTTCGGCGTAAGCGGAAACGCCCGCAGGAATACGAATGCGGAAGGCACCATGTACTCGGGCAGGCGCTCTTTCAGTTCGCGGCGCAGGTTGGCGATCGAAAGTTCGCGGCCAGCCTGTGGAATGACGTATGCCACGATGCGCGGGTCCCCCTGGTCCTGCCGGAGCACAACGACACTTTGGGCCACGCCGTCGGCTTGAGAGAGCGCAGCCTCGATGTCTCCCAGCTCGATGCGATAGCCGCGTAATTTGATCTGCCCATCGAGGCGGCCGAGATATTCGAGGGTTCCATCATTGCGATAGCGGACCTGATCGCCGGTGCGATAGATTCGTACCGGTTTGTCGAGCCCGGGCAATTGTTGGGTTACGAAACGCTCAGCCGTTAGCTCAGGGCGCTTCCAATATCCGCGAGCCAGACCATGGCCCCCGATCCAGAGTTCCCCGGGAACCCCTACGGGTACGGGCTGCATTTGCTCGTCAAGAACGTAAAGCTGCGTGTTGGCGACAGGCCGCCCGAGACTTACTGCTTTCCGTGGAAGGACGCGGCTTAGCGTCGACCAAATTGTCGTCTCTGTTGGGCCGTACACATTCCACAACTCGCCGCAGCGCTCGAGTAACTGCTTCGCGAGATCGGTAGGAAGAGCTTCTCCACCGCACAGCACTTTCAATTTGCTATTTCCCTCCCAGCCACCTTCGATGAGCAGCCGCCACGTGGCTGGAGTGGCCTGCATGGCTGTGGCACCGCATTCTCGCAACGCTTGCTGCAAGCGCAGGCTGTCGCCAACGATGTCCTTGGAAGCAATCTCCACCCGTCCGCCGACCATCAGTGGCAAATACAACTCCAACCCAGCGATATCGAAGGAGAGAGTTGTAACTGCGAGCAGTGTGTCTTTGCTGGTAAGCCCGGGCACCGTCGCCATCGACGTGAGGAGATTCACGACTCCGGCATGCTGCAACATCACGCCCTTTGGACGACCCGTTGATCCCGACGTGTAGATTACGTAAGCAAGGTTGTGCGCTTTTACGCCACTCTCGGGTCGAGCAGTGCTTTCTTTCGCAATCTCATCACTTCTCTCATCGATCGAAATCAGTTCCGCCGACGACCAACTCAAAGTGTCTCGCAGGCTCTGCTGGGTAAGGATGAACTTCAGTTCCGCATCCTCTGCCATGAAACGCAAACGATCCGGCGGGAACATTGGATCAAGTGGGACGTAGGCTCCGCCGGCCTTAAGCAGTCCCATCAATGCGATTAGCATTTCCACTGAGCGGTCACTGCACACTCCCACCAGTGTTTCCGGCCCCACACCAAGCTTCCGCAGATAGTTTCCTAGCTGGTTGGCGTACTGATCCAATTCACGGTAGGTAAGAAAGCGCCTTTCGGACGAAACAGCGATGCTTTCGGGACTCCGATCGGCCTGCATCTCCAGCAGTTGGTGTACACAGACGGCAGGATATGCGTCCGCGGTGCGGTTCAGGTCGACCATGATGTGGTGTTGCTCTTCCTCATCAAACAGCCGGACCTTCGTGACGGGAAGTTCGGTATCGGCATTCTGAACCATCCACTCCAGCGTTCGCCGGAAGTGTTGCATCATGCGACTAATGCTTTCGGATTCGAACAAGTCCGTGTTGTACTCAAACCGGCAGTGCAGTTCGCCCGCTATTTCCGCGATATCGAGTGTCAAATCGAGTTTCGAAGAAGGACTCTCCGTGCTCACTTGTTCCAGCACCAAGCCCGGCAGCTCCAGAGGCCGGATAGGAGCGTTCTGCACGATGAAGAGAATCTGGAACAACGGTGATCTGCTCAAATCGCGTTGTGGATGGAGCTCTTCTACCAGTCGCTCGAACGAAACATCCTGGTTGGCAAAGGCACCCAGCGCAGTCTCTCTTGCTCGTGCCAAGAGTTGTTTCACCGTCGGCGCACCGCTCAGATCCGTGCGCAAAACCAGTGTATTGAGGAACAAGCCGATAAGGTTCTCCGTTTCGATTCGGTTGCGGCTCGCAACCGGTGTGCCGACCACGATATCGGTTTGCCCGGAGTAGCGGCTGAGCAACAGGTCGAAACCCGCCAGCAGCACCATGAACGGAGTCATGTCCTCTCGACGGCTCAATTGCTTCAGACTCCCTGTGAGTTCGCGGCCGAGGCTCATGCGCTGATCGGTACCATTTACAGTTTGCAGCGGCGGTCGAACACGATCCGCGGGAAGGTCGAGTACCGGCGGCGCTCCAGACAACTGTTTTGTCCAGTAGGCTAGCTGCTCCTGCACGCGTTCTCCTTCCAGCCAGCCTCGCTGCCAGATGCTGTAATCGGCATATTGAATCGGTAACTCGGGTAAAGAGGGTTGCTCCCCTGAAGCATAAGAAGCGTAAAGATGAGTAAGTTCCTTCAAAAGCACACCAAGCGACCAGCCATCACTGATGATATGGTGCATCACGATGAGAACAACGTGCTCGTCTTCGGCCATCTTCCCCAGGAATACCCTCAACAGTGGACCGCGAGCCAATTCATAGGGGCGGGCAAACTCGCGGCGGAATATCTGCTTCAGTTCTGATTCGCGCGCGTCGTGCGGCATGTGGCTGTAATCGAAACGGGTAATCGGCGGCTCAGCCGAGGCCGCGATCTGCTGGACAGGTTCGTCGCCGACCACGGCAAACGTAGTGCGTAACGACTCATGGCGGCGTATCAGCCCGGCAATCGCCAGCTCAAACGCCCTCTCATCGAAGCGGCCCTTCGCACGCACACCAATTCCGTTGTTGTATGCTGCTGTGTTGGGATCGAGTTGGTCCAGTACCCACAATCGCCGTTGCGCGAATGAGAGTGGCGGATGCTGGAATTGGGCCCGACGAGGAATCGGCGACTCCGATCTGATGCCCTGCTGCTCCAACAGAAGCGCCAGTAACTCACGCTTCTGGGCCGTGAGTTTCCCTGTTGCTGCACCGTGACTCATCGCTCACCTGCCGTGACCCGCTTGTGTTGCAATACCGTATTGACATCGTCATCCGACATGTTCCCAATCTTCACCATCACGCCGGCAATTTTCTCCACACGCTCCCGCTGCCCTCCGTCGTCGAGCAGCTTGTCGGAAAGCTTGGCCACGGTACTGTTTTCCAAGATGCCGCGCAGTGGCAGCTCAACCTTCATGTCCTCCCTCAATCTCACCAGCAACTGTGTTGCGAGCAGTGAGTGCCCGCCCAGTTCAAAGAAGTCATCGTTGATGCCAATCTGTTCCACGCCGAGCAATTCCCGCCAAATGTTGATGACAGCGCGATCTACGTTATTTCTCGGCGCGGCGTACTCGACTGCCAGGTCCGGCCGAGGATGCGCGACGAACTCGGGTTGCGGCGCTTTCTGCTGTTTTTGCCTTTGCCTTAGTAGGATGTCGAGATCACGAGTGGAAACGACCACTTGCGGCAAGCCGCTTGCCAGAACCCGCAAGAAGGCTTCTCCGCCTTCTTCGTCTGTGATCCCGTGCTTCAACGCTCGTTGCAGGTGTTGTTGTTTGCCTTCGGGGATTGGAGCAGCTATCGACATGCCGGATTCTCGCCACGCGTCCCAGTTGATAGAAATCATTTTGGTATTGGTGCGGTTTTCATGGAATTGTGCAAAGGAATCGAGGAACGCATTCGCGCCGCAGTAGTCGGATTGCTCGGGCCCAGCGAGCACCGTCGCAAGCGAAGAGCAACAAACAAAGAAGTCCAGCGCCGGGCCTTGCACAGATGCATAAACATTGCTGGTTCCGGATACCTTTGGCGCAAACACGGCATCGGCAACTTGCTTCGTCTTTCGCTGCAGGGTGCCACCACCAGGAACTCCCGCCGCGTGAATAACTCCGTTGACACTTCCAAACCGCTCACGCACGTTTGCAATCGCTGCTGCTACCTGTTCAGGATTTGCCACGTCCGCCGTGACGACCATGACTTCGGCGCCGGTTTGTTGTAGTTCCAATGCCGCCCGAATCTTGCCTTTTGTCGCAACAGCCAGGTGGTCTGTTTCCAGCAGGACTCGCCACTGCTGTTGGTCTGGCAAAGCGGTGCGGCCCAGGAGTGCAAGTTTCACGCGCGGTGTTCGCGCCAAAAGACGCGCGATTGCTAGTCCAACTCCGCCGAGGCCGCCCGTGATCAGGTAGACCCCCCCCTCCCGAACCGGCGATTGCACAGGCCCAACCAGCTTCACAGGATCGAACGTCTGCACCCAGCGTTGGCCGTGACGGAACGCAATCGGTCCATCCGCGGCCGGGTTCAATAACTCCTCGATAAGTGCATTGAGTTCACGCGGACCGACCGAATCGGCGGCTAGATCCACGTTGCGGCATCGAACGGACTTGTGCTCTTCCGGGATGACGGCGCACGCGCCCAGAACCGTAGCTTTCTCCGGGACCAGTTCTTCGTTCCCAACAACCTTGTGCAGGCCGCTAGAAACAATGTCGATGAGAATATCTGCATCTGCCGCATGCTTTCCGAGGGCTTGTGACAGGAACATAAGGCTGTAGAAACCTTCTTCGGAAGAGTTGTGGTGAAGAGATTGCGATCCGAAACTCCAGAGATGTACGATCCTGGTAGGGAGATCACTGGCTTCTGACAATACGCGGATGAGCTGCTCGTACTGCTCCGGGTCGGTCGGATTCATTATGAAATCGCCGTCAGCTTCCTGTGTGAAGTACTCACCGGGTTTGACGACCTTCACCGCGAGGCCCTGCCCGCGAAGTTTGGCCGCCAGCAGATCTCGCAACCCGGTATCATCGCCGAGAATCAGCCAAGGTTGCAGCTGCGGCTGTGGTTGCCGATACCCTTGGACAATCGGCGTTCGCTTCCATGTCGGAACGTAGAACCAATCGGCCAGCGGTCTTTTCTGAGTTTCTGTTCCCGCGAACGTGGCTGCAGACTTTCTTGGTGGCTGCACCAAGTATCGCTTTCGCTCGAAAGGATAAGTTGGTAGCGGAATGCGACGCCTTTTTTGACCTTTGTAGAAGGCGTTCCAGTCAATCTCCACTCCCTTAGTCCACATCCGAGCCAGGCTGAAAAGAACACAAGATAGGTCGGACACTCCACTGTCCACCTGCGGCAGGCTGGGAAGGACAACGGGCTTACTACGGCCCTCCGCGTTCTGCCGAGCAAGCGCGCACAATGTCTGCCCCGGTCCGACCTCCAGCAACACCGGATTGCGCATGCATAGTAGTTGCCGTATACCATCCGCAAACATCACCGTTTCGCGCACATGCCGCACCCAGTAATTGGGGTCGGTGGCCTGTTCGGCGGTGATCCAACCGCCAGTTAGGTTCGAGACATAGGGAATGTCGGGAGCAGAAAGCTTCGTGGCGCGCAGGACGTTAAAGAATTCCGCCAGCATAGGCGACATCATTCCCGAGTGAAACGCGTGCGAGGTGTGCAGACGCCGGCATGGCGTGCCACTATTTGCAAGCTTGATTTCCAATTGGGCAACGGAATCTTCCGGCCCCGATACAACACAAAGATTCGGGGAGTTAATCGCGGCAATTGATAACAAATGGTTGAGTAACGGACGCACTCGATCCGCAGATAGCGACACGCTTAGCATTGCTCCCGGAGGCAGGCTTTGCATAAGGCGCCCGCGTATGGCCACTAGCTTGAGCGCGTCCTCCAGCGACATCACTCCCGCGAGATAGGCCGCCACATACTCACCAATGGAGTGACCAATCATGGCCTGTGGCCGGATGCCCCATGATGTCCACAACTCTGCCAAGGCAGACTCGATAACAAATAGCGCGGGCTGAGTCAGACCGGTCTGCTTGAGTTCACCTGCGGCCAAGTCGGCGGAGGCACCATCCGGAAACAGCACTTCCCGAAGATCCCGCTCTAGAAGAGGACGCAGCAATTCACAGCAGTGATCCACACGCTCTCGGAAGAACGGTTCGTAATCATAAAGTTCGCGTGCGAGGCTCGGATGCTGCGATCCCTGCCCAGAAAACATGAAAATTACGGAGTGGCCATCCGGGTCCGCCACTTCCGACAAGACGCGTTTTGCATCTTTGGTTTTGATTGCTTGCAACGCATCGGCCGCCGATCGGCACAAAACCGCACGCCGGTGCGGGTATTCACTCCTGCCCACATGAAGCGTGAAAGCCACGTCAGCAAGATCGGCCGTCAGATCTTCACGGAGGTGCTCACCAAGGTTCTCCGTTGCCGTCTCCAGAACACTCCCGGTCTTTGCAGAAATCGACAGCACATGCCACGGGCGTACATCAGCACTTTGGCTTGGCGCCGGCGCTTCTTCAAGAACAACAACCGCATTCGTTCCGCCAATACCGAAGGAACTTACGGTGCTCCGCCGTGGAGAATCACCTGGCCGCCAATCCTGGAGCTTGGTGTTCACGTAAAATGGGCTGCCGGCGAAGGGGATAGCTGGATTGGGTTTCTCGAAGTGCAGGCTGGGAACTAGCTTCTTGTGCTTTAGCTGAAGGACTGACTTGATGAGTCCCGCCACGCCCGCGGCAGCATCGAGGTGACCCATGTTGGTCTTGATCGACCCAATCGCGCACGCGGGCCTCGCCCCGTTTCCGAATGCCTGGGTGAGAGCTGCGAATTCAATGGGATCACCAAGTGTGGTTCCCGTCCCGTGAGTTTCGACATATCCGATACTAGATGCATCCACATCCGCGCAGGCGAGTGCAGCCCTGATGACTGCCGATTGACCCTCGACGCTTGGAGCGGTAAAGCTAACTTTCAAGGACCCATCATTATTAACCGCGGAGCCGCGGATCAAGGCATGGATGGTGTCGCCATCACGAATCGCGTCTGACAACGGTTTCAGAACCACAATGCCAACTCCACTGCCGGCAACGGTTCCAGCGGCGCACGCGTCGAATGCGCGGCAGTGGCCGTCGGGGGAAAGGATGGATTCGTCCTGGTACAGGTAGCCCGCCTTCTGCGGGAAACTGACGGACACACCGCCTGCAAGCGCGATATCGCATTCGCCGTCAAGCAGCGCGCGGCAAGCCAAATGAACTGCTACCAAAGAAGTGGAACACGCTGTTTGCACATTGATGCTGGGGCCGCGCAGATTCAATTTGTAGGATGCTCGTGTGGGGACGAAATCCTTGTGTGCGCCCAGGCTTGCCTGGAATCCTCCAATGGCCCCAATCACATCCGGATGCGCGAAAAGGTGATGCAGGAAGTACGTGCTCTCGCTGGCTCCAGCGTAAACGCCGATTGATCCGGTGAAGCGCTGCGGATCGCATCCCGCCGACTGCAGGGCCTGGTGTGCACACTCCAGGAACAGGCGGTGTTGTGGATCGGTGGCCTCGGCTTCTCGCGGATTGAATCCGAAGAACTGTGCATCGAACAGTTCCACATCATCCAGAATGGCACCAGCCTTCACGTAGTTCGGGTTCCGCAACAGCTCAGGATCGATGCCGCTCTCGATCAGGTCTTCATCGCTGAAGAAGGAGATTACTTCTACCCCGTCACGGAGGTTTCGCCATAGTTCGTCGAGGTTTTGCGCTTTCGGAAAACGGCCCGCCATTCCAACTATTGCGATCGGCTCGTGTCGCCTGATCCTCTGTGGTTCAACCTGCACACGCGCTGAAGCGGATTTCTCGCCGAGGTGCTCCGCCAACAGTGCGACTGTCGGATACTTAAACACGTCAACGACAGGAACTTTGTGTCCGACGATGGCTTCGACTCGGCTACACACATCTGTGACCAGCAGCGAATGGCCACCCAAGTCAAAGAAGTTGTCGTTGCGGCCAACGCGATCTAGCTTTAACAGTTCCCGCCAGACATCCGCAATCCTTTCTTCCAGGGTGGAAATCGGTGCGAGGTACGATTCCTGTAGCTCGGGACGGTTCGTGTCCGGAACAGGCAATCCATGGCGGTCGATTTTACTGTTCTTCGTGAGAGGCATTTCCGGCAGGAACATAAACAGCGCCGGAATCATATATTCGGGAAGTTTTTCGCGCAGGAACCCTCGCAGATCGCCTGTCGTGGGTGACTTCCCTTTTTTAGCGACCACATACGCCACGAGCCGCTTATCCCCAAGGGGGTCGTCGCGCAGCAGTACAGCCATATCAGCCACATCAGGATGTTGTGACAGCACCGATTCAATTTCGCCCAACTCGATCCGGAACCCGCGGATCTTCGCCTGGTGATCGATACGCCCCAGGAACTCAATGTCTCCGTCGGGCAAATAGCGCGCAAGGTCGCCGGTCTTGTATAGTCGCGCGCCGGCTTTGCTGCGGAACGGATCGGGAATGAATTTCTGCGCCGTCAGATCAGGGCGATTCAGATACCCTCGAGCAACCCCAACACCGCCAATGCAAAGTTCGCCCGGCACGCCCGGCGGTACAAGCTGCCCATGTGCATCAAGCAAATAGATCTGCGCATTCAGGATCGGCTTGCCAATCGGTGGACGCTTTGCTCCTGATTTGCACTCGGCGTATGAGGCCCAGACCGTCGTTTCGGTGGGGCCATAGCAGTTGAAGAACCGGCGGCCCGGCGCCCAGCGAGCGACCAAGTCGGGCGGGCAGGCTTCCCCGGCAACCACGATGGTCCGCAGCGCTGGCAAGTCTTGAGCGGGAATCGCTGCTAACACTGATGGCGAGAGCGTCACGTTTGTGATGGCTTCGTCGCGGAGAACATCGGCGAGCATCTGTCCTGAAGGCAGGCATTCCGGTGGTGCAATGTAGACCATGGCCCCTGTTTTCAGAGCCATGGCAATTTCAAAAATGGACGCATCAAAGCTGAGTGACGCGAATTGCAGTGAACGATCGTCCGTGCGAAGGCCGAACGCCTGTACCTGCGCCTCTGCGAGGTTTGACAGACCGCGATGTTCGATCATGACGCCCTTGGGCCGCCCTGTCGATCCCGATGTGTAGATCACGTAGACAAGGTTTTCGGGCCCGACGCCGCTTTCGAAGTGCTCCGTGCTTTGCTGCACCAGAAGCGGCCAATCGCGATCGAGACACACGAGATGTGCAACAGGTAATGGACCATTCCGTAGCAGGGGCTCCTGTGTGACCAGGATTTCAATCCCCGAATCGCTGACCATGTATTCAAGGCGCTCGCGCGGATAGGATGGGTCGAGCGGCAGATACGCAGCGCCCGCTTTCATGATCCCAAGCAGCCCGACCATGATGTCGAGCGAGCGCTCTATCGAAATACCGATGATCTTGTCCGGGCCAGCGCCCAATGTGCGGAGATGGCCCGCAAGCTGGTTCGCGCGGGCATCCAGTTGTGCGTACGTCAGCTTCTCGTTGCGGAACACTGCAGCAATTTGGTCTGGGGTTGTCTTGGTGTGCTGTTCGAACAGTTCGTGGAGGCACTGATCGGCCGGGAATGGAGCATCGGTTCGATTCCAGTCGACGACAATTCGCTGCCGCTCCTCTGGTGAGAGTAATTGTAGTTCGGAGATCCTCTGGTCTGGATCGGCGACCGCCTCCCCCAGCAAACGCTGGAAATGCGTGAAGAACCGGCAAACGGTTGCGGCATCGAACAGATCGGTGTTGTATTCTAGGGCTCCTTCCAGCCCTTGCCCGGTTTCCATAAGGGTCAGGCTGAGATCGAACTTGGAAACTCTGGTCTCCAGGCTTAGTGCGCTAAGCGTCAGGCCGGGTAACCGCAATTCATCTGTTTGCGCGTTCTGTAGCGCGAACAAAACTTGGAACACAGGATTCCGGCTGAGATCACGCTGCAGATGCAGTTCTTCAACGATCTTCTCGAAAGGCACGTCCTGGTTTGCATAGGCATCGAGTGCGACATCGCGGACCTGTTTGAGTACATCGACAAAGCTCGGATCACCGCTGAGGTCTGTCCGCAGCGGCAACATGTTGACGAAGAACCCAATCAGATTTTCCAGTTGCGCACGATTTCGATTGGCAACCGGAGAGCCGACGATGATGGCGTCCTGATTCGTGTAGCGACCTAGCAGAACCTGGAAGCCGGCGAGCAGTGTCATGAAGAGCGTGGTCCCCTCTCGGCGGCTCAAGGCCTTCAACGAATGCGTCAGCGACGCGGGCAATCCAACCAGTTGATACGTACCGTTCGAGGTCTGTACTGGACCACGTGGCCGATCGGTCGGAAGTTCCAGAACCGGCAATCCGCCACTTAGCTGATCTTTCCAGTAGGCGAGTTGTGATTTCAATTGACCGCTTTCCAACGCGGACAGTTGCCAAGCCGCGAAGTCTGCATACTGGATATCCAGTGCGGCCAGAT
Organism: uncultured Acidobacteriaceae bacterium; assembly: GCA_964542805.1. Taxonomy (GTDB): domain Bacteria; phylum Acidobacteriota; class Terriglobia; order Acidiferrales; family UBA7541; genus JACQDE01. Next base: position 47,879 of record CAZIWR010000002.1, on the reverse strand, counting down.
GCGCGGGTTCGCCGTTTTGGCAAGCGGCATACAGTTCGTTGAGTTCTCGGATCAGAACCGAAAGCGACCAACCATCGGAGATGATGTGGTGAGTAGTCAGCGACAGAATGTACTTGTCCTCTCGCAGGCGGACCAGCAATCCGCGCAGCAACGGGCCTTTTTCAAGATCAAACAGCTTTTGCGACTCGTCGGTTACCAACCGCAGAGCTTCTGCTTCCCTCTCCGCCTCCGCCAAGTGCTCCAGATCGATGATAGGCATGTCGAGCTTGCATGGCGGTAAGATCACCTGGACTGTGATTCCGTTGTACGAGCGGAAAGTGGTGCGTAGCGACTCGTGGCGCCGGATAATTTCGTTGAGAGCTTGCTGCAGTGCCAAAACGTCCAGTCCGCCTGTGATCCGGAACGCAATCGGGTTGCTGTACGCGGATGTTCCCGGGTTCAATTGTTCAAGGAACCATAACCGGCGCTGCGCGAACGACAGTGGGAGCGGAGCGCTCCGATCGACCCGCCTGATTGGTTGTAATTCAACTACATGCGCCCGACGCTCACGTTCTATGCGTTCGGCAAGACTCGCAATCGTAGGAGCCTCAAACATGACGCGCAACGGAAGATCGACGCGAAGGGTTTCGCGCATGCGGGAGTTAACTTGCGTTGCAAGCAACGAATGCCCGCCAAGTTCAAAGAAATTATCTTCGATGCCGACGCTCTCAAGCCGCAGGACTTCACACCAGATGCCCGCCAGCAGCTCTTCGACCATTGTTCGCGGCGCCGAATAACTAGCTTGAACATCGGGGGTGACGCTTTCGGGTGCCGGGAGCGCCGGGCGGTCGATCTTGCCATTCGGGGTCAGCGGAAAACGTTCCAGGAATACGAAGGTAGACGGCATCATGTATTCCGGCAACTTAGTCTGTACAAACGACCGCAGTTCCGGTACGAGTTGGTCGGAATGCTGAAGCTTAAGCGGCTCGTTGGCATATTCGCGCCAGGACAACGGTTCTGCGTCCTCTGGCGCTATTCCCATCGGACGATTACCACACCGATGATGTCGAAAGATGACGTCGAAGGAACCGTCGGCATCGGGACTCGCCCAACTCACCTCAACGTGATAAGGCACTTTCTCAGCCAACGTCCACAACTCCACGGGATCAACGCCATTGGCGATCTCTTCTGCGAGAGCCTTCCGGAGCTCCCGTACCGGTTCGGTGCCCGACATCGTTGCGAGTCTTCTTACTACAGCGACATCACAAGCGACGCGCGCGTTCGGAACACTCCTGATGCCCACGACGTCGTGCGTGGATTCTGAGAGCAATTCGGTCAACCGCTGGAGCGTGAGTCCGTTTTCTTGCCAGTTGAGCCATTCCATCTGCGCCGATTGTTCTGTCTGTCCGTCAACGTGCACAACTACGTGGTAACGGAACCGCGTCAGTTCGTTATCGGCTTTGCCGCGCTCGGGAGAGATCTGCACGCTGGTGATCCTCGGCATTACTCTTCTTAAGGCCGCGAAGAATGCAGGATCGATGACGAGCTCGTCTTCGTATGCGATTTCCCTCTGGATATGCTGCCGTAATTGTGATACCAGCGTGCCATCTGCGGCCTGGTGTAATTGAACGGAGGTATGGAAGGCTTGCAGCAACGGCAGGCTTCGAATATCGCCAAGGAAGATCCGTCCGCAGGGGCTGACCTTTTTCAGCGCTTGTGTCAGGACGTCAACGAGATACTCGATATTCGGGAAATACTGCACAACGGAGTTGATAATGACGGTGTCAAAAGCTTGATCGGGTACATCGCCCAGTTCATTAGCCATTCGCTGCAGCAGCGTGACTCTCGATCGCGTATCCTGCAAATCCGTAAGTTTGCTGCGGATGTAATCCAGTGCTACAGACGAGAAATCAATGCCTAGATACTTCTCGCAGCGCGGGGCAAGCTGAAACAGCAGCAAACCGGTGCCGCAGCCGATCTCCAGCACGGATTTCGGGTCGAATGTGAGAATGTGGTCCACCGCGCCCTGCACCCACTCCCGCATTTCGATGGCTGGAATGGGCTGCCCCGTGTAGCTGCTGTTCCAACCAGTGATGTTGAATATCGGATCGGTGAGTTCATCCGTCTTCGCATAAGTTTTGTCGTATAGCTCCTGCCAGCGAGACACCTTCTCGATGCTGGCGCCGGCATCGTTGTGTGCCGATTTCGGCACCACGTAAGCAATAATCTTCTTTTGATCCGGCTCATCTTCGCGGCACGACACCACGCACCCAGAAACCGCTTTATGACGGCTGAGCACCGCTTCGATCTCGCCTAACTCGATTCGAAAACCACGCAGCTTGATCTGGCGATCGCTACGCCCGATGAACTCGATGTTGCCGTCAGGCAGATAGCGCGCCAGATCGCCAGTGCGATACATACGGCCACCAGGACGGCTGCTGAATGGATCGGCGACGAAGTTCTGTGCGAGCAGTTCAGGCCGGTTGTGATAGCCGCGGGCGAGACTGTCGCCGGCGATGCAGAGTTCACCCTCCGCACCCAACGGTACTGGACGCAGATCAGCATCGAGCAAGTAAATCCGGGTATTTGAGACGGGCTTCCCGATGTGTGGCGCGCACGCAGAGCCCGGCAACACTTCACCAAAAGTAGCCACCACGGTGTTTTCCGTCGGACCATAGTGGTTGACGAGTTTGAACGGCAGCGGCTTTGACGGAGCCCGGCGCAGACGATCACCACCTGTCAGCAGGGTGCGAAGAGGCATTTCGGAGGGAAGGTTTAGTTCGAGCAGTGCCTCCGCGAGCGGGGTGGGCAGGAAGCTCAATGTAATCTGCTCACGTATCAGCCATTCGAGCAACTTCGGAGCCGATGCTCGAATGTCTTCATCAGGAATGTGGATGCTGGCGCCGGAAATCAGGTAGGGCCACAGCTCCCACACTGAGGCATCAAACGCCAAGCCAGCGATTTGTGTTGCACGATCCACCGTCCCGACTCGATATTCGCGCTGGTGCCAGATAGAGAGGTTGATCAAACCCCGGTGTTCGATCTCGACACCCTTGGGCACCCCAGTAGAACCCGAGGTGTAGATCATGTATGCCAGGTTCGAGAGCGCACAATTCGAGGGCACATTGCTGGTAGGTTCCTGCGAAACCGCTCCCCACTCAGAATCAAGACAAAGGGAATCGATGCCTATCCTGCGCAGGTCATCTGCGAATGGACTCTGAGTGAGTAATACTTTGGCCCCAGCATCCTGCAGCAGAAACTCAAGCCGGTCAGGCGGATAAGTCGGATCGAGTGGAAGGTATGCTCCACCAGCTTTGAGGATTCCTAAGACTCCGACTAATAAGTCGATGGAAGGTCTAACGCAGATAGCAACGATTTGGTCAGGACCGGTACCGCGCTTCTGAAGATAACTCGCTAATTGGTTCGCACGACCGTTCAGTTCCGCATAGCTGAGCCGCTGCCCTTGCACACAGACTGCCAAAGCATCCGGAACCCTACGCGCCTTTTCCTCGAAAAGTTCGTGAACACACTTTTGCGGATACTGCGTAGCAGTGGCATTCCATCCCACCAGCAGCTTCTGGCGTTCCCATTCCGTAAGCACCGAAAGATCGCGTACCAGCGTGTCTGGCTTGGCGGAAATCTGTTGCAGCAGTTCGACAAATTGTTCTCCCAACCGCTCAACTGCAGCTGAGTCAAATCGGCTCGGATAGTAATAGAGCCCCAACCCCAACTGCCGCCCGGGAACAACCAGCAGGCTGATGGGGTAGCTGATCTTCTCGATGGCCCGCAGGTTGCGCATGCGGACGCCATCAGCACAATCCGAAACCGACTCGTCCAGGCGTATGGGATAGTTCTGAAATCCAATCGCGCTCTCGAAAAGTGGGACGTTGCGTGGAATGTCGCTCCAGCCGCGCACATCCACGAGCCGCGTATGCTCGTACTGGCGCAGCCACGATTGCTCTTCTTGAACTTCCTTCAGCCATTCAAGCACCGACTGTTTGTCTGGCACACGCACGCGAACAGGAAGCGTGTTCACGAACAGGCCTACCATGCTCTCCACGCCATTCAGTTCGCCAGGTCGTCCCGAAACAATGCCTCCAAACAGCACGTCTTTGGCACCGCAGTAGCGGCTCAGCAGGAGAGCCCACGCACTCTGGGCCAAAGTGTTAAGCGTGATCTGGTTCTTCCTCGCAAATTCATTCAGCGTAAACGTGAACTCTTCGGGGAGGAAAAACCGGTACCGTGCATAGTCTCGCTCATCAGATTGCAGAGCACGGCAGAACTTCAGTGGCGTTGGAGCCGAGAATCCTTCCAGCCGCTTCCTCCAGAAAGCCTCAGCTTCGGAGTGATTGCGCTCCAGCAACCATTTGATGTAGTCGCGATAGGGCCGCACGGGGGGAAACTTAGGCTGCGTTCCCCTTCGCAAGCTGGAATATGCCTGAAACAGCTCATTCAGTAAAACGCCCGTTGACCAGCCATCAAGCAAGAGATGATGAAAACTCCAGATAACATCACATGTGTTCGGGCCAGACTGTCGTATTGCAACCCGCATCAAAGGGGGGTGTTCGAAATTGAAATTGCGCTCACGATCATCCGCCAAGAACGCATCCATTTGGCGTTCGCGCTCCGCTCCCGGCAGCCCTGACCAGTCTTGCTCGTCCCACGGTAGCTCGGCCGTTTCATGGACCACTTGGTAGGGCTTCTCTAGATTCTTCCAGTGGAACGAAGTCCGCAGAATGTCATGGCGCTCCAGCAAGATCTCCCAGGCCCGCTTGAACAGTTGAACGTCAAGGTCACCTTCAAACGACCAACTCAACTGCTCGAAGTAGAGCCCTGTTCCCGGAGAGTACAAGCAGTCGAATAACACTCCGTTCTGCAGAGGCGACAATTCGTAGATGTCAACTATGTCGCCTATTCTCACTTGGACCCCTTAGGCGATTGGCCGATACCGCCCGCTAGTTTCCTAAGGTCGCGGTGGCTCATGTGCGCGACCGCAAAATCGGAGGCGGTAAACGCCGCGCTCCCTACTGCCTGGCAATGGGCAATCAGCAAGCGTAGCGATTCCCGGAACCTTTGTGCCAACAGCTCGATCGTTTCGCGGTAGTGGAGGTTCTCGCTATAGGTCCACCGCATCGTCAGCCTAGCATCGATCACATGGCCGTCGATGTCGATCAGGTATGCACGGTTGCCATCAGCGCTCTGACTGCCTTCTAGTCCGCGAAGCCTGCCGCTGTCATGTCGGGCCAGCGAAAACATTTTTGATTCCGATAAGACTTGATCGAACTGGCCGAGGTAGTTGAAGCTCACTTGCGGTTTGGGAATTCCACGAAGTCGTCGCACGACACTCGTGTCAGCATTCAGGTACCGGAGCAGACCATAACCGATTCCATGATTCGGCAGGTTGCGCAATTGCTCCTTTATGGCCTTCAGAGACTCCCCGGGATCCGCAACTCTCCTGCATCTCAACTGAATCGGATACATACTCGTGAACCAACCGACGCTTCGCGACACGTCGACATCGCGCAGGATGTCCTCGCGCCCATGACCTTCCATGGCGAGGAGAACTGAGTTGAACCCTGTCCACGCAGCGAAGGCCTGAACAACAGCTGTAAGAAGAATTTCGGAGGTTTGGGTTCGATACGCAGATGCGGCTTCGTACAAAAGAGCGCTGGTTTCCTCTCGCCCAAGTGAGATTTCAATAGTTCTTGCGGAAGCTAAGGTGTTCTCTCCGCCCGGCAAATCGACGGGCACATGCGCAGGTTTGTTCTCCAGCATTTCCAGCCAGTATTGCAATTCGTTGCGGACCTCGCGGGAACGCGCATGTTCAACCACCATCTCCGCCCAACGTTGGTACGAGGTCGTTTTGGGCGGCAGCCCGACCTCACCCGCGGCTGCAATCTGAGCGTAAGCTGTTTCCAGGTCCTCCAGGAGAATCCGCCACGAAACGCCGTCGACAACCAGGTGATGGATGACCCAGAGCAGTTGCTGTGGATGTCGCTCTCCACGCTCAAATAGGAGAACCCGCATGATGGGGCCCTTGGTGGAATCGAGGGTGCCATGCGCCTGTTCCGACGCGGCACCAATTGCTCGCTGATGTTTGGCTTCGGGAAGCTGCGAAAGATCGACCGTCTCCACCTGAATCGGCGGTCGATCATCAGTGTGGCGCTGGTGCCAGCCCCCGCCCTTAAGATCGAACTGCAAGCGCAGGGCGTCATGGTGCTCAACTATTGCGGCTAACGTGCGATTCAACACGCCTGCATCAACGCGCTGGGCCAGTGACAGAAGCATCTGCTGGTTGAAGTGTTTCGGTTTATCGAGCTTCTGCTCAAAGAACCAATGTTGGATCGGCGTGAGTGGCGCTGTTCCCACAATGCGCTCAGGGTGTGAACTCTCTTTTTGTTTGCTGGAAGCAATCAACGCAAGTTCTGCGATCGTTTGCTGCTGGAATATCTGTTTGGGCGTGATCTTCAGTCCCGCGCGACTGGCTTTTGCGATCACCTGGATACTGAGAATCGAATCGCCGCCAAGCTCAAAGAAGTTATCGTGAATGCCGATTCGATCACGCCTCAACACTTCGCCCCAAATCTCCGCCAAGATCTGCTCGGTCTTCCCTCGCGCAGCAACATATCCCAGCGAATTCGTCGGGGCTTCTGATTGCGGCTTTGGGAGCGCCGTGCGATCGATTTTCCCGTTGGGGGTCAACGGCAGTTGATCCATGATGACGAAAGATGTCGGTACCATGTAAGAGGGCAACTGCTGGCCAAGGTGATTCTGCAGGTCCTTGGCGGAGATTACTTTCCCTTTGTGTCCACTCACGTATGCGACCAGTCGCTTTTCACTTTCGTTGTCCTGCCCCGCAACCACAACACAGTCACGCACGTCAGGATGACTGGCCAGCACTCCTTCCACTTCTCCTAACTCGATCCTGAAGCCCCGGATTTTCACCTGGTTGTCAATGCGCCCTACGAATTCGAGCTCCCCATTCGGACGATAGCGAGCCAGATCTCCCGTCTTGTAGAGCCGAGAGGACGGCTCCGAACGGAACGGATTAGGAATGAACCGTTCTTCCGTTAACTCGGGTCGGTTGCGATAGCCTTTTGCAAGACCTTCTCCGCCAATGAAGAGTTCCCCTGTTATTCCGATTGGCACGGGCTGACGATAAGAGTCGAGCAGATAGACTTGTGTGTTTGCGATAGAACGGCCGATGGCGGGTGGCTCGGTGGCTCCTGGAGTGACGGTGCTACAGGTTGCCACCACGGTGTTTTCCGTTGGGCCATAATGATTGACCAAGGTAAAGGGCAGTGAAGATCGTTTAACCGGGTGAAGCCGGTCGCCGCCGGTCAACAAATACCGCAGCGAGAGGTTGAGCGGAATTTCGCTATCCAGCATCGCCTCGGCAAGTGGTGTGGGGACGAATGAAATGGTGATGGCGTTAGTCGCCATCCATTGCCACAGAGCCGTCGCTGAATCACGTGTGTCATCGTCAGGAATGTGAATACTCGCGCCTGCGCCCAGATAAGGCCACAACTCCCATACTGAGGCGTCGAAGGCAGGTCCGGCCAGTTGGGTGGCTCGATCCTCGCGCTGCAGTCCATAGGTTCGCTGGTGCCACGTCACAAGGTTCAGTAAGCTTCGATGTCCTACCTCAACCCCCTTGGGCTTCCCCGTTGAACCTGAGGTGTAGATCACATAAGCAAGATTGTCGGCCATTACCGAAGCTGATGGGTTTGTATGGGGGAATCTGCTGATCGTGTCCTGATCTTTGTCGAGAACTACCTTGCGAATGTGGATTGGCAGTTTGGAGAGGAACTTCTCCTGCGTAGCGATGACCTTCACTCCCGCGTCCTCAAGCATGAAAGCGATGCGCTCCCGCGGATAGGATGGATCGATAGGAAGGTAGGCACCGCCAGCCTTCCATATTCCCAACAGGCCGATCACATTCAATGCCGAACGCTCAGCACAAATTGCAACCACACTATTCGCGCTGGTACCAAGCGTTTCGAGATAGTGCGCCACTTGATTGGCTTGGCGGTTGAGTTCGTCATAACCCAACTGCCGGTCGGCATGTGCTACACAGAGTGCGCTCGGCGTTTCTTCTGCGCAAGCCTCGAATAGAGTGTGCATGCAAACAGATCGCGGATGGTCCAGGTACGTGTTGTTCCAGTCTACGAGGATCTGCCTGCGTTCGGTCTGCGAGAGAAGCTCAAGTTCACCGATCCTCCGACTGGTATCGGCGGCGATGGACTCCAGCAACGTTTGGAAATGCAGTCCCCACCTTCGAATCGTCGGCTCCTCGAAGAGTTCAGTGCTGTACTCAAATGCGCAGAGTAATCCTTGCGAGGTCGGACTCACTTCCACTGCGAGGTCAAACTTTGCACTGCCGGTCTCGATTCGGACATGCTCCGACTGGATACCAGGAAGATTGAACTCGAGATTGGGCGCATTGTGCAGCGCGAAAACCACCTGAAAGATAGGGGTGCTACTCAGATCTCGTTGTGCCTGGAATTCTTCGACTAGCTTTTCGAACGGCACGTCCTGATGTGCGTATGCTCCCAAAGTGACTTCCCGCACCCGCTCCACCAATTCACCGAAAGTTGGATTCCCGCTCAGGTTCGTCCGGAGCGGCTGCATGTTGATGAAGAAGCCGACTAATGGCTCCAGGTCTGTTCGATTTCGTCCGGCCATAGCCGATCCAACAACCAGGTCCTCTTGCCGGGAAATACGCCACAGGAGCACCTTAAAGGCTGCCAGCAGCACCATGAACAGAGTGGCGCCGTGTTGCCTACCCACTTCCTCCAACTGCGTGCTCAACTCCGGCGAAAGCTCGACGAAGTGATGCGCTCCCGCATGATTTCGAACCGCGGGGCGGGGATGATCAGCGGGCAGTTCCAGCAACTGAGGTGCACCCTCCAGGTGCTTTCTCCAGTGCAACAACTGCTCCTCAAGGAACTGCCCGCTTAACCTCTCTCGCTGCCAGGGAGCAAAATCCGCATACTGAAGTGGTAATTTGCTCAGCGGCGACGCTTCACCTCGTGAATAGGCTGTGTAGACCGCCTCTAACTCCCGGAAGAGAATCCCCATTGACCACCCATCGCTCACGATGTGGTGGATGCATAGCATGAGCAGGTGATCCTGGACTCCCAGGCAAAACAGGAACGGGCGGAAAAGCGGACCGACTGCCAGGTCAAATGGTTTCTGCGCTTCTTGTGTCGCAAGCTTGACCGCTTCTGAAGCTCGATCCTGAACGGGCCAGCTTGATGCATCCACGATGGTCAGTAGCACCGCTGATGAGGGTGAATTGATCTGGTGCATTGGCTTTCCATTGAAATCCTGGAAAATAGCGCGCAAGCCTTCGTGACGGACGACCAGTTCCTGCAGGCTGCGTTCCAGTACATCCAAGTCCAATGGACCTTTCAGACGATAGGCGGAAACAACGTTGTACGCCGAACTGCTAGGCTCATACTGGTCCAGGAACCACAATCGTTGTTGCGCGAACGACAGCTCATTCCATTCCGCCCCTGGGCGCGGCTGGATCGCGCCGGAACGTGGCGTGGCCTTGCGTTCGTTCAGCAGAAGTTCGTAAAGTGCGCGCTGTTTCGGGGACAAATTCACCAGGGAATTTGGGTTTTGGCTCATGGGACTCTAGAGAGTTTGATTGGAAGGCTCGGCGGCCCTTGGTTTAGGACCTTGGTTTAGGCAGTGGTGGTTGTTGCAGCTCGCGGCTGCTCCGGCCTGAGGGGAGTTTCACCATTGCCGCTACTGCCTGATATTGCTTGCGATCGGCGCTCGAATTCAGCTTCGATCTCGCTTTCGGAGAGCGCTTGCACCATGCTTAGCACTTCCAGTTCGTTCTGCTGCTGAATATCGGTTACCAGTCCTGAAATAATTTCGGCCAGCGCTGCCACAGAGGGCGCCTCGAATAGTCGGCGCAACGGGATATCGACATTGAAGGTGTCGTGGACTCGCGAGATCAGTTGCGTTCCCAACAGTGAATGGCCCCCGAGATTGAAGAAGTTGTCGTGCACGCCCACCTGCTCAATGCCCAGTAAGCTTTGCCAAATCTCAGCAAGCTTGTGCTCGGTTTCGTTTCGAGGTGCCACATATGCCACCCCCATCCGGGGACGCATATGCTTGGCCCTCGCTGGTTGCTCCTTCTTTGCGGCTGTGCCCGGAATAAGGCTGTAGTGCTGTTCCACCAGCCACTTCAGGTCCTGGGTCGAAACGGCAACCTGTGGAAGACCGCAGCCGACTGCGCGTTTGAATGCCTCAACACCTTCTTCCGCGGAAAGACCGAACTGATGCACTTCATCTTGCAGCCGCCTGAGTTCGCCTGGCAACGAAAGCGCTGCGGCCATTCCGACTCTTTTCCAGGCGTTCCAGTTGATCGAAACCGTATGCCAGCCTTTGTTCCCTCGTCGTGATTGTGCAAACGCGTCGAGAAATGCGTTCGCGGCAGCGTAGTCAATGTGTCCGACTCCGCCCACGATGGAAGCCAACGAAGAGCAAAGGACGAAGAAGTCAAGCTCGACATCTTGCAACAGTGATTCAAGAACCAGGACGCCATCAACCTTCGGACTGAGTACGCTCGCCGCCATCTCGGAACTCTTCAATTGTGTAAGACCACCCCCTGCGACGCCGGCAGTGTGGATTACCCCGTGCAATCGCCCAAACCGCCTCTCGATCCGATGGATGCCGTCACGCATGTGGGCCAGGTTCGAGACATCGGCTGAAACCACCATCAACTCGGCTCCAGCCTTCTCCATCCGCATCAGTTGTCGAATTCGCGTGCTGGTAGGATCAGCATCATCATGCGATTTCAGCCACTGCCCCCAATACACCTTTTCAGGAAAAGTGGAACGGCTAACCAATGCCAGCCGGGCTTTGCATTCACGTGCCAGAAACTCGGCAAGCTGCAAGGCGATTCCGCCGAGCCCACCCGTAATAAGGTAAACGCCTCGTTCGCGAAGCCGGGGAGCCTGCTCAGGCCCGACGCGCACTGGCTCAAGTTTCTGTATCCAGCGATCGGGGCCACGCAGTGCGACAGATTCGTCCCGCGACTCGGAACTCAATTCGTTCAGGATCGTCCCGATCAGTTCCGCTCGCTCCCAACCACCATGGGCAGGCACAAGAACGTCAATGTGGCGGCACTGCAAATTCGGGTATTCCTGCGGCAGAACTCGGATTGGGCCAAAGAGTGTCGCTTTCTCAGGACACGCGACTCTTTCTCCAGCAACGCGGTAGACATTGTTCGAAAGCACGAACAAACGGATTGGATGATTTACATTCTGGTTCCCTAGTGCCTGCGCGAATTGCAACAGGGAGTAGAAACCTACCTGCTGCACGTAGCTGGAGCGGTCGATCGTTCGCTTGCGGCCATCAACCGCGGTAACGCTCCAAGCATGCAGAATTACATTCGGTAGTTTGCCAAGTCCTCTCAGTTCCCGAATAAGCCCATCATAATCCTCACAGGACGCTGGCCGGACCGAATACGCGTTTTCACCGCAACGCTTGAGCTGTTTGGCGATCAAAACCCGTACAACATCGTGTCCTTCCTCTTCGAGCTTGCAGCATAAATCAGAAGCAACTCCATACGAGTCCAGGAATACGAGAATCCGCGACTGCTGAGGGAATATCTGCTTTTTGCGCACGTGGCGCATTGAAATCGTCTGCTCCCAGACGGGCGTGTAGAACCATTCGCTAATATCCTCCTTGCGCGCCAGGGGATCGGACGACATGCTCGGCTGTGATAGTTGGCCCGCAGCAGCCCAGTATTCCTGGCGTTCAAAGGGGTAAGTTGGCAACAGGACTCGGTTTCGCCGCTCGCCTTCATGGAACTTCTTCCAGCTCAGACTGACTCCACCCAGCCATAGTTGCGACAAGCTCTTCAGCAGGTATGCCACGTCATGCTGTGGATCATGCGGGTGCCGCAAGGACGTAACCACCACTTGCGCAGATGATCTTGCAGGATGCTGATTCGCAATGGTCGCGAGCGTCTGTCCAGGACCAACCTCCAACATCACGCGACTGGGATCTTTCGTCAGTTCAGCTAGCCCATCGCCGAATCGCACCGTATGCCGTAAGTGGCGAGCCCAGTAATTCGGATCCGTCGCTTCTTCGGCTGTGATCCACGTGCCCGACAGGTTCGAGATGTACGGAATTCTCGGCGGCCGAAGCTCGAATCCCGCAACCACCCTGGTGAATTCCTTCAGGATTGGTTCAACTACGTGCGAATGGGATGCGACCTCAATATGCAAACGGCGACAGTCGCACCCTCGCCCGTGTAGCAGCGCTTCTATACGGTCGATCTCGGCCGACTCTCCGGAAACTACGCATTGTGAAGGCCCATTAATCACGGCGACCGTCAGCGCCTCATTCAGGAACGGCAGCACTTCATCTTCCGAAAGCGGTACTACCAGCATTGCGCCACTAGCAAGGGTTCCCATCAGCCTTGACCGAGTTGCCACGAGAGCCAGCGCGTCTTCAAGAGTAAAAACGCCGGCAATGCAGGCCGCGGCGTACTCACCAAGGCTGTGGCCGATCATTGCCTCTGGTGAAATTCCCCACGAAATCCAAAGCTGTGCGAGTGCGTACTCGGTCACAAACAGTGCCGGCAATCCCAGCCGTGTACGCCGGAGTTCCGCTCGTGCATCTTCCTCGCGCTCCGCGCTCGGAAACATCCATTCGCGGATATCACAACCGATGTGAGCTCTAAGCAGTTCGGCACATTCGTCAACTCTCTTCCGATAGAGAGCTTCCTGCTCATACAACTGGCGGCCCATGTTCACGTATTGCGCACCACCGCCGGGAAACATGAATACAACAGGCCGCTCATTGGTGTCGGTATAGAAAGTGGCAACACTGGTCGGATCCGAACTCCGCAAAGCTTGTGCGGCCTGCAGCGGGTCACTAGCAAGCACAACTCGGCGGTAGGAATGTGGCGTACGTCCAACGTGCAACGTGTAGGCCACGTCAGCCAAATCCTGCTCGGGACCACCTTCGACGTGATCTGCCAACTCTGCTGTCATTTGATCGAGTGCCGTCTGGCTCTTGGCCGAGAGGGTGAGCAGTTGCCACTTGCGCGATGTGCTGCCCGAAGTGACCTGCGGCGCCTCTTGAACAACCACATGCGCGTTCGTGCCGCCTATCCCAAATGAACTCACTCCCGCGACACGCGGGGAGTCACTTTCCCATTTACGTAGCTGACTATTGACGAAAAACGGGCCGTTCTCAAAGTCAATTCGTGGATTTGGCTTTTCGAAATGCAGGCTTGGACATATCTGCTTGTGCTGCAGTTGCAAAACGGTTTTGATAAGCCCCGTCGCACCAGCTGCGGCATCCAAATGCCCGAGGTTCGTCTTCACCGACCCCAGTGCGCAGAAACCCTTCCCATTTGTGCCGGAACGGAAAGCTCGTGTGAGTGCGGCTACTTCTATAGGATCACCCAGCAACGTACCGGTGCCGTGCGTTTCAACATAGGTAACGGACTCCGGTTCGACGTCGGCCATGGCGAGCGCCGTGGCGATTACTTCGGCCTGACCTTCGACGCTGGGCGCGGTATATCCAACTTTAGAGGACCCATCATTATTACAGGCGGTGCCCCGGATCACGGCATGGATAATATCGCCGTCCTTCATCGCTTCCGATAGTCGCTTGAGTACGACGATAGCCACACCATTCCCGCCCACGCACCCCTGTGCCTTTGCGTCAAATGCGCGACAATGTCCATCCGGGGACATGATTCCTTCTTCCTGATGGAAGTACCCAGCGGGTTGTGGGAACCGGATAGAAACGCCACCCGCAAGTGCAATATCGCAAGCACCTTCGAGCAGACTCTGGCACGCCATGTGGACAGCCACTAGCGAGGTCGAGCAAGCGCTTTGAACATTAATGCTGGGTCCTTTGAGATTCAGCTTGTACGACACGCGCGTGGGAATGAAATCTTTGTCATTTCCAATCACAATCTGTAATGGCGGCACCCGACGAATCAATTCCAGATTGCGCTGGAGCAAATGCGTTTGATAACTGCTGGCCGTTGTTCCAGCAAAAACTCCAATCAGCCCCGGATATTGCTGTGGATCATAACCAGCTCGCTCTAGCGCCTCATGCGCACACTCCAGAAACAAACGATGCTGCGGGTCGGTGATCTCAGCCTCGAGAGGGTTAAAGCCGAAAAACTCCGCGTCGAAGAGTTTCGCTCCGTCAAGCACCGTCCCCGCTTTCACGTAGTGGACATCCGCAAGCACATGCGGTTCCACTCCCGCCTCAATCAGTTCCTCATCGGAGAACGTCCGGATCGACTCGACTCCGTCGCGCAGATTACGCCAGAGCTCATCCACACTCCGTGCGCCCGGAAAGCGACCGGTCATGCCGACGATGGCTATGCCTTCGACCGCAAGCCCTTTAGTAGAGTTACTCATCTGCGCGTCTCGATTGCTTTGCCGCCTGCATCATGCGACTCATTGCCAAGCGTTTCTGCACGGCTTGATCTCTCAAACGGCTGAATGTCAACGTTTCCGGCTTCTGCTGGGTGAGGAACTTCGCCAATGAACTTACGTTGGGATACTGAAACAAATGCACTACGAGTAGGTCCCGTTTCAATTCGCGGCACAATTCCGCGTGGACTTGTGCCACGAGCAACGAGTGGGCCCCCAGATCAAAGAAATTTTCGTTCCGCCCAATCCTCTCCGCCTTTAGGGCGCGCCGCCAAACTCCAGCAATTGTGTGTTCAATCTCGGTTTGCGGTGGTGCGCACGAATCCGGTTCTGCCGAATCCGCCTTGGGTGTCGGAAGTGCACCCCGATCTACCTTTCCGTTAGCATTCAAGGGCAGAGCGATAAGCGAAACAAATGCGGAAGGAATCATGTAGTTGGGCAGTCGTTGCTTTAGAAACCCTACTATTTCTGCTGTCGTCACTTCGCTCGCGCGGGGCACAAAGTAGGCCACCAATGTTTTCTGTCGCGATTTGTCTTCGTTTGCTAGGACCGCGCACTCGCGAATCCCCGGATGCTGTCCGAGGATTGCTTCAATCTCACCTGGCTCGACTCGGAAACCTCGAATTTTCACCTGCTGATCGTTCCGTCCAAGAAACTCGACGCAGCCATCCGGGCGGAAACGGGCCAAATCGCCAGTTTTATACAAGCGCGCTTCCGAATCATTGCTGAACGGGTTGCGGACGAACTTTTCCTCTGTAAGTTCAACATTGTTCCAATACCCCCGCGCCAATCCGTCGCCGCCAGCATACAGTTCCCCGACAACTCCCACCGGCACCGGCTCCAGGTAGCCATCGAGGATGTACACCTGCGTGTTGGCGATGGGGAAACCGATAGGCACGCTCGTGCCCACCTGCTTCGGATCAGTCATGGAATAGCAGCACGTAAAGGTGGTGTTCTCTGTAGGCCCATATCCGTTGATGACGGTGCAACCCGGCAATGCACGCAGCGCACGTTCCACGTGTGAAGGCGACAGGACATCACCACCGGCGAGCAGTTGCCGCACCGACTTCAGGCTTTCAAGTTGGTGCTCCACCATCAGGTGGAAAAGTCCCGCCGTCAGCCAGACGATACTGACCTGGCTCTCAGCGATGACCTTTCCCAACTCATCGAGTGCAAGCTGTCGGGGTGGCGCGATCACCAATCGTGCCCCGTTCAGCAACGCTCCCCAGATCTCCAGTGTCGATGCATCGAAGGAAATCGGCGCAAACAAAAGGAAGGTTTCATCGTGGGAGAAAATCGCATAGTTCGTCGCCTTCACCAGGCGTACGACAGCCCGATGCGGCACGGCCACGCCTTTTTGCCTTCCGGTCGAGCCAGAGGTGTACATCACATACACCAGATCGCCAGGACGATTCATAGCAGGTGGATTCTCAGTGCTTTCGTGGCTGATCTCGTCCCCTTCGCGATCGGGGCAGATAATCAGTGCGTTGGTAGATGGCAGCCGCGCGGCTAACACTGTTTCACTGAGCAGTACCGGTGTGCGCGTGTCTTCGATCATGAATCGCAAGCGATCCTCCGGATAGCTCGGGTCCAGCGGAGCATACGCACCCCCGGACTTTATGATTGCGAGAATCGCAACCACCATTTCCAGCGACCGCTCCATGCAAAGCCCAACCAGTACGTCCGGTCCCACTCCGAGCTTCCGCAAATGCCAAGCGATCTGGTTTGCGCGGCGGTTCAACTCCGCGTACGTTAGCTGCTGCTCGCCAAATACAAGAGCCGTTGCATCGGGCGTCGAGTTCGCCTGTTCTTCGAACAGCTCCTGGATGGATTTGTCGTGAGGATATTCGGTCTTCGTGTTCGCCCACTGGATCAGCTGTTGGTCACGTTCCTCTTGTGCAAGCAGCGGAATCCGATCCACGCGTTGGGCAGGATCAGCAACAATTTCTCTCAAAATCGCCCGGAAATGAGCAGCCATCCGCACCATGGTTTCGGCATCAAACAGGTCAGTGCTGTACTGCAGTACAAGGTCCAGGGTATCTGCGTTTTCGAATACAACCATCATTAGATCGTGTGCCGCACCCATTTGCTGCAGCTTCAGGTTCTCCAGGCAAAGTCCTGCGGCTCGTTTTTCTTTTACCTTTTGTGGCCTATCCCAGCTGAAGACCACGTCGGCAATAGGCGACCGGCTTGGGTCGCGTGTGGGTCGAAGTTTCTCTACCAGTAGTGCCAGCGGATACTGCTGGTGGTCCATCGCACCCAGCACCGTTTCCTTTACCTGTTCCAGAAGCTGGCGAAACGAAGCGCCCTTCTCCATCTTGCTGCGCAACAGAACGGGGTTCACAAAATATCCAATCGTTTGTTCTGTTTCAATGCTGGTGCGTCCCGAGGTTGGTGAGGCGAGAACGATGTTGTCTTGTCCGCTGTAACGATGAAGCAGAACCTCGAACGCCGTAAGAAACACCATATATAAAGTGACATTCGCTTGCCTTGCCAGCCGCTGCAGTTGCGAAATAAGGTTTGAATCCAAAACGAAACGGTGGGAAGCGCCGCGGAACGTCCTAGTGGCTGGCCGAGGCCGATCCGACGGCAGATTCAGACCTAGGAGATCTCCCGACAATTCACTGCTCCAGAACTCCCAGAGTCGCGCGCCTTCCACGCTGTCTAACATCTGTCGCTGCAATTCCGCGTGATCCTTATAGGCACGCGCGATGCCGGGCAACTCAGGAGTTTCCGACCGCAGCAATGCTGCGTACACATCGCACAGGTTGTCAGCAAGGATCATGAATGACCAGAAATCGATCGCAATATGGTGGATTACGAGCAGCAAACGGTGGTCACTGGTTGACCGCGTGAACAACCTGACACGCAGGATTGGACCACGTTCCAAATCGAAGTGCCTATTCGATTCTTCGTCGATTCGCAGCGTAAGTTTTTCGTCCGACAACCCGGCGGCGGCGAGTTGCGCGAAATCAACCGGCATCTCGGGCAGGACTTCCTGAAGTGATTCGGCGCCCTGAAAGCCGTACACCGTTCTGAGAATCTCATGACGCCGCACTAGGTAATCGCAGGCTTGCTTCAGCAGTTCGACATCAACCGCCGATCCCACATCCGCGGTCAGCCTTGCGTTGTAGGCCGGACTGTCCGGCGCAAACCGATACAAATACCACATGGATTTCTGGTTGAACGACAGGGGAAATCGCGCAGGCGCATTCTGCGTCCTTTTGGCAAGAAGCTCCGCCAGCATCTGGCGCTTCTGCTCGGGTGATAAGGATGCCAAAGTCGGCACGTTCATCCCTGCCTCTTCACTAAGTCGCGCAGCGCGATGTCCACTTGGTCGTCCGTCATTCCGGCAACCTGTTGCGTGATGTGATCCGGAATGGAGCCACTCGCCGCTGCTGTTTTCACGAGTTCCGCGGCTTTGTTCCCCTCAGAAATCACCGCGGCAATTTCACTGACCGTGGGCATCTGAAAGAGGCTGCGCAGCGAAACGTCGGCACAGAAGCTTTTGCGCAACCGGTTCACCAGTCGCATGGCGGTGAGTGAATCACCTCCTAGCTCAAAGAAGCGATCGGTCATGCTCACCCGCGGCACTCCAAGAACTTCGCGCCAAATGTCCGCCACCTTTTTCTCCACTTCGGTACGAGGCGCCACATAGACCGTTGCGGTGATCGATGCCGTTGTTCCTGACTCGAGCCTCTCACGATCTATCTCCCCGGATTCAGTTAGAGGAATCGATTCGACTCGAACGAGTTCGGGGGTGATTTCGTATCCCAATTTGTCGACAAAACGAAGTGGCTCGGAAGCGGCCGTCTGACTTGTGCTGAAGTACCCCACGGCTTTCCGAAGCGGGTAACATTCGTCCAGAATGTGGCGCCGAATTCGAGGCGTGTTGCTATCCAGGCCAACAATCACTTGAGACGGGTTGCGGTGCAGTCCAGCAAGGAGTGAATCGAAGCCTTGCTCCTTCTCCAAAATCCGGTAGCCCATGGTTCGAGAGGCTTCACGGGCGTATTCCGGACTGTTCCAGCTCATCCCCAGACCGTCCCACATGGTCCAGCTAAACGTGTAAATTCGGCCTATTTCCCGCGCCTGCATACATGCGTCCACAAAGCTGTTGGCCGCCGAATATGCGCTGAAGGTTGCACCTCCGAATATCCCATTGACGGAAGAGAATGCGACAAACAGGAGACTCGGACGATCTGCCAACAACTGCCGCAGCGTCCATGTTCCATACACCTTGGCATGAAACATGCGCTCAAATGCCTTAAGCGATTCCGAGGCAATCCAATGCTGGTCCATTGTTTTCCAATGCTCTTCGAAATGGAGTTCACCAGCGAGGTGGAATACCCCATCGAGGGGCTGCTGCCAGTACGCCTCGGCGCCTAAAATCGCCTGCTGCAGTGCACCCGTGTCCGCAACGTCCGCTTGGCGATACAAGACCTGTAGACCCGCCGATTCAAGAGCCAACAGCGAACGGATTCTGGCAGCCTTTGGCGTGTCGAGTTCCAGTAGGTTGGCCCAATCTCCACGCGAGCCCAAGTCGGTGCGGCCAACGATGAGCACTCGTGCCTGGTATCGGGCAGCAAGTAACTGACATAGTTTCGTGCCAATTCCGCCTAGACCGCCGGTGACCATGTAGAGCCCGCCGCGACGGATGGCGGATTCGTCTGTTCCGCCTGCCACCATATTGATTCGCGAGAGCGCCGCAACATAGCGCCATCCATCTCGGTATGCGACTTCAGCTTTACCCTTGATTGCCGCAATTTCACTTAACGCGAGCGGAGCAACTGCTTCCCAGTCAAGACCGCTGCAATCTAGGTGGCGGCACTCAAATCGCGGATTCTCCAGCGACATCGTCTGCAAAATACCAATAAGGGTGGCTCTCTCCGGCGAGATCACATCGCCGTCGTTCACGCGCTGGGCGCAATCGGTCAACACCAACATCCGAATGTTCTGATTATTTCCCGGCTCGGACAGGAGAGCTTGGGCCAGGTACAGCAGACTGTAGGTGCCGCGATATTGCGACTCGCGCAGTTCGTCGATGGACCCGATTCCGGCTGAGTTACCGAAATTCCAGGCATGAATAATATGACAAGGGCGAGATCCATCGGCTCCAATCGTATTCAATAGTTTTCGGTAGTCCTCCGAATTGTGAGGATCAATTTGGAACGAGTTGGCGCCAATCTCGTGGAAGACTGTGCCTGTCTGAACCGTGACAGCTTTTGCTCCTGAGCTTGCTGCGAACTTCTGAAGAACCTCTACGCCCTTATGCTCGGCAAACAAGAGCAACGTGCCTTGCAAGGGAGATTCCGATGCGATCAGGTCCTTCCGCTTCCATGTGCGCTGGAAAAACCAGTTGGGCAGGGTGTTTGCATTCCCTAACCGGATGTCGATCCCCTTCAATGTTTCGGCGAACTCTCCTGCTTCAAAGCGCTCGCGCATTTGCGAATGCTGGATCTTGCCGATACCAGTTTTCGGAACATCCTGCCTTTCTACCGGGATCAGATAATCGGGATTCAGCCCGATGTTGCGAACCACGACCTCGCGAATCTTGCGGAGGAGGTCGAGCTTAAACTCCCAATCTGATTCCAGTGGATGGAAAAAGATAGCCAGTTTGTCAGTATTACTTCCCGATACTCGCACGGGGCATGCCGCCGTAAACGATATATCTACGCCTTCGACTTCTTCGACTGCGGCCTCGATCTCGTGGCTGTAATAGTTCACGCCGTTAACGATGATGACGTCCTTCGATCGGCCGGTAATCGTCAACTGACCATCGAGCAAGAATGCAAGGTCGCCCGTGTTAAGCCATCCGTCGCGAGAGAATGACTCTTCACTCAACTTCATATTGTTGTAGTAGCCCGCTGTGATGGTGGCGCCGCTCGCCTGCAAGCGACCGATTTTCCCTTCCTCAACCACATGGTCCTGCCCGTCAACAATCCGCATGGCCGCCCCAGGGATCGCCGCACCAACCTCGACGAGAGATGCCCCCGCCTTCGAGACATCAAAGTGGTCAGAAAATGCGATGCCCGAGGAGGTTTCCGACATTCCCCAAGCTGGGTGCATTGCGGTCGATGGCAAGCCGAACGGTGCCAGCACTTCCATGAAGCGTGCTGCCGTCTTGGCTACGATGGCCTCGCCGCCGTTGAGGACGAAATCTAGGCACGACAGGTCCCAGCTTTTGCTGGCCCTGATCTCTTCCGCCCGGTCATTGATCAGCCCAAAAGCGAAATTTGGCGCCCAGCTAACACTCACGCGGTGCTTGTGCACAAGATCGAGCCACTTCAACGGATCTTCCAGGACTGATGCCGTTGGTACCTGGATTTGCCGCGCACACA
Source organism: uncultured Acidobacteriaceae bacterium (assembly GCA_964542805.1). GTDB lineage: Bacteria > Acidobacteriota > Terriglobia > Acidiferrales > UBA7541 > JACQDE01. Next base: position 27,127 of record CAZIWR010000002.1, on the reverse strand, counting down.
GGCACAGGTCCATGACGTGAAACATAACGATGCCGCCCACGTGATCGAGCGGGAACCAATTCAATGAAATCTCATTGTCAGTGAGCTCGTTCATCTGCGCTGTTCCGGCCGACCGCGAAAGGATGTTGCAATGACGCAGCATCACGCCTTTGGGCATGCCTGTGCTTCCGGACGTCAGCAGAATCAGCGCGACATCGTCGGCCTTGCTTTTATGCCACTTGCTGTCGCGCTCATTCTTTCGCAACTCTTCAATGTTGAGTACCCGCATGTCGGGCATGTCCATCGATTGCGAGATGGACTGCAACTCGCTCAGCAACCGACTGCCTGTCAGAATCGGGGCATGATCCAGCATGATCCACGCATTGTGAAGCTTCTGGATACCCGCGTTGGATTCACGATAGCTAGGAGCGATTGCTACCGGGACTGGAACGAAGCCGCCGAGTTGGCAGGCCCAAAACGCCGAGATGAAATCCTGGTTCGCGTCGAACTGGAAGATCAGTTTGTCACCCGCGCTAACCCCAAGCTTTCGGAGCCCCGAAAGGATCCGTTCCGCATCCGCGAGCAATTGCGAATACGTCTGTTGGAACTCACTTCCGTCGGCTTGAACATAGGTGATCCCGTAGTCTGGACGGCGGACAATTGCACGCGTCAAAGCATCAGGCAGCGTGGGCAGAACTTGTAAGGTAATCGGCTCACCATAAGTGATCGCAAGCTTCTTTCCTGCCATATCGGTTCGATCCGACTCTTTTCGACCCGGCGTGCTGGGCTGTACTGCCATCTGCACCTTGTTGGTCCGCTGCTCGCGGACGATGTCGCTGAGGTGCCAAGGTAGATGTTCCGGAACGTTTCCCTCGAGGAGGAATGCCACACTGCCGAATTGCTGCGTTCCTTTCAGCTCTCGTTCCCAGCGCTCGATCACTTGTTCATCGACCACGCCGAACGAATCTAGCTTTTCCTGGTCTAACGTACCGTCGTTGCGGAGCGGAAGGACAGACACCGGAATATATGCAAAAGGCCGCAGCTGCTTTGGAAGATCTTTTTCTCTTGCCCTAAGCGGTTCGATGACGAATGCGCCTGTCGGGACCACGTACGCCACGAGCCTCGTCGTGCCTTCTCCGTCCGTGCGCATCCGGACCACGCACTCTTCGACGGAAGCGTCACTCATCAGGGTGGCTTCAATCAGGCGGAACTCTTTGGACGTGAAAGACATCAAAGTCTCCTGCGCAGTGCGCCCGCAGTTCTTCGGTTGTTCACTGGATCAATTCGGGTAAGCGAATCCGCGTGCATGAGCCCACGTCAACAGATTTCCCCACCTCACCTTGAAACCGAGTTCCGCAAGCGAGGGGTAATAGATGTCCACGCGGGGAATCTCCATGAGCGGATCGACGTTCCCCTTCCGATGGAGAGCGAAACCTCGCGTGAATCCTACTTCCCGGCAAGATTCGACGACATCGGAGTTGTACTCTCCGGCTGGGTAAGCAACCGCATCGCAATTGCGCCTGATAATCGACTCAAGCCAGCACCTGTTTGCCGACAATTGTCGAAGTTGTTCTGCTTTGTCGCAAAGCGGGAGAAAGGGATGATCCACGGTATGAGCGCCGACGCGGAATAGCGGATCGCTGGCCAAATCCGACAGTTGTGCCACGGTCATGCCGGCAAATGCATCGTCCACGACTTCCTGGCGGATTCCTTTGTCGACTCTGGGTAACTCTTGGTTGATCGCGTCGTACATTGCACCTGGATGTGGCTTGAGTTGAAGAAGCACTCTTCTCAACCGCGCAATGGTTTGGCGGCGGTGTCCCGCCGACATGTCGAAGTACTCATCTCGAAAAGTGAACCCTTCTCCCGCAAAACGCTCCTCCAACATCCGGAGGTATGTGAACCAGAGATACTGTCCGCTGCCGATGTGGCGCGACGAAACAAAGAAGATGGCCGGCACCTTGTTTCTGCGCAGGATCGGAGCTACCACCTCAGCATTATTGCGAAAGCCGTCGTCAAATGTGAGCAGAACTCGAACCCGTGCCCGGGCCGGGCGGAGTTCATCCTGCTGTTCCCACGAGCAGAAATCACAATATCTTTTCAGGAACTGTATCTGCTGCTCGAAGCTCACGGCATTTAGTCCCTCACCGGTCCTGGGAACTCCGTGGTACACCAGCACCACGGTAGATCGCGGAGAAAGCCGATGGAGTAGCGGCATCCGCCAGCCCACATTCGCGATTGAACTTCTCAGCCAGGAAGGCATAGGTAATTCCGATCAGTCACTTCCAGGAGCAACCGGATGACGAATTGGCGGGGCGCCCGCCATGGCTGCCGCTGCCTTCTTTCTGCTGATTGCTGCCTCGGGGATCAGTTCGGCCAGAACATCGCGCAGTCCGGCTTCGTCCCCCTGCTGGTAGAGAATTGCCATCCGTTGGAGAGCGCGCTCCAGTTGTGCTTGAGAACAGCCTGCAATTTTCCCGATGTAGATCCGGGGGTGACGGGTCTTCGCCATATATTCTTCACTGATCACCAGTTCCTCAAACAGCTTTTCGCCCGGCCGCAAACCAGTGAAGACAATGTCGATATCTTTGAAGGGGCGCAGACCCGATAACGTGATAACGTCCTTCGCCACGTCGAGAATCTTCACTGGCTCGCCCATATCGAGAATAAAGATCTCGCCACCCTCGCCCATCGTAGCCGCCTGGAGAACCAGCTGCGCAGCTTCCGGGATCGTCATGAAGTACCGCTTCATTTCGGGGTGGGTCACGGTTACCGAGCCGCCTTTGCGGATTTGTTCGTAGAAGATAGGGATCACAGAACCCTGCGAGCCAATCACATTCCCAAATCGCACTGCCACATAGCGGGTCCGATACCGCTGCTGTAACTGTTGAATCGTAAGTTCTGCAGCTCTCTTGCAGGCGCCCATTACCGATGTTGGGCGGACAGCCTTATCAGTCGAGATCAATACGAACGCTTGCACTCCGAATTCGCCCGCCAACTCTCCCAGTACACTCGTCGTGAACACGTTATTGGAAACCGCCTCGGCCACATTCGTTTCCATCATTGGTACATGTTTATGGGCCGCGGCATGAATCACGACCTGCGGAAGATGCGTGGCAAACAGGTGCCGCATGCGAGCTTCGTTTCCAACGTCGGTTACGTGTGGACAAATCTCCAGCCCTGGCCACGCCTCGCTGAGCTCCCGATGTATCGAGAACAATGCGAATTCGGCGCGTTCGACGAGGATTAATTTCGCCGGGTGATAGCATGCGATCTGCCTTGCAAGTTCGGATCCGATCGATCCGCCTGCCCCGGTAACCATTACTGCCCGTCCCTCCAGGAAGGCGCGCATGCCATCGTGGAGCAAAACTACGGGCGGTCGCCCCAGCAGATCGTCAATCTGCAGGTCGCGGATCCGGCTCACCTTGAGTTTGCCGTGCATCAAGTCGCTCAAGCTGGGAATCACTCGTACACGCACGGCAATCGAATCGCAGATGTCGAGAATCCTGCGGTATTGCTGGCGCGACGCACTGGCAATTGTAATGATGACGTGATCGATTTTGTGCTCATGTACAAGCGCAGCTAGATCCGCCGTCTTCCCCAACACTTTGAAGCCAGCGATGATCGCGCCCACCTTGTGCGGATCATCGTCAACAAATCCTTCAATTTCGATTTCCGATTGCGAGTTCCGGAGGATTTCCGTCGCCGCATACTGTCCTGCCCGACCTGCACCGATCAGAAGAACTGAGGTTCGTTTCTTGCTACCCGGTTCCGGCCGGCTTTCCTCAAACCATTCGTAAATCGCACGGCGCACACCTCGGACTCCGAGGGTTCCCAAGAAGACGAGCAGTCCGTCCAGAATAATGATCGAGAGGGGTACTCGGTACCCAGCCAAGCCGGGTGGCAGCGTCAAGCGAAATGCCAGGATCGGCAACGCCGACGCGACTCCCGCATACACGAATGCGTTAATCTCGCGCATGCCGACGTAACGCCATATGAAGCTGTAGACACCGAACGACAACATCGCCACCCACTGGACGGCAACCACGAACGGCAACTGCAGCTTGTAATGGTGAATCTCGTGGTTCGGCACCTGGAAGTCAAACCTGAGCAGATACGACAACGTGAACGCCAGTGCGAGGATGGCGAGGTCAACGGCCACCTGATACTTCTTTCCCCAGAGCAATGTAATCCGAAATCGCATCATTGGCCTTTCACGACACGCCCGCCGTCAGCGGACTGGGTCGATTCGCTGATGGCTGGTTGAATCACTTGGGGTGAGCACCGGGGCCTGAATGTGCGGCACGCTCAGCCGACCGCTGCTCTGCGGCGATTCCAGTCGCCGCAGGTTGCGGGTTCACGTACAGCTCAAGAGACTCCGCCGAGTGCTTGCGGGGAAACAGGACGGCAACAACTGTGGCCCAAATCACTCCTAAGTCGGTCACCCAGGTCCGCTGGGACAGATAATGCAGATACCCGTCTAGCTTGACTGGCTGCAACTGTTGCAGGTAGAACTGTTCACGGTCTCCAGCGATACGCGCCAGGACTTCCTCTTCATTTCGCAGTTGGATTGTCACGGGATCGGTAAGTCCCGGACGTACGGCAAGAATTTGTTGCCACTTCACGTTGTTCAAATCAACGTAGCGCGGCACCTCCGGCCGTGGGCCAACGAATGACATGTCTCCACGCAGGATGTTCCACAGTTCAGGAACTTCATCGAGTTTGGTCTTGCGCAGAAACCGCCCAACCGCAATGATTTGGTCATCGCCATGAGACGTCACCTGAGGTCCCGAGTGATTCGGTCGCATCGTACGTAGCTTCCACAGTGTGAACGGAGTGCCGTTCCGGCCTACCCGTCGCTGCCGGAACAGCATCGGCCCTCGCGATGTCAGAACAACGGCCACACCGCAAACTGCAATGATGGGGGCGGCAATGAGCAGTCCAAGAGCTGCCACCAGACACTCTATCCAGCGTGGAATCCCGCCGATGTTTCGCGGATTACTTGGCATGACTGGCACAGATTTCGCGAACGGCGACCACAACTCGCCCGATTTCCTCTCCCGTCATTCCGGGGAAAATCGGCAAGCTGATGAGCCGCTCCCACACGGCCGTTGCCTGCGAAAACTGGGAACCCTTCCACCCAAAAGTCGTTTCGTAGTACGGATGCAAATGCAGCGGACGCCAGTGAACGGAACAGCCGATTGTCCGTTGCTTTAGTTGGTCAATGAACGCGTTGCGGGGAATTGTAAGTCTTTGAAGATTCAGCTTGATCGGGAACAAATGCCACGAGTGAATTCGATCCTTGCTGCGGGGGGGCAGTTCGATTTCCGCGATGTCCCTTAACTCTTGTTGGTACTTCTCTGCGATTACGTCTCGACTGCGGCGCATTTCCTCTGCTCGCGCAAGCTGGTGAATTCCGATCGCCGCGGCAACGTCTGTCAGGTTGTACTTGAAGCCAGGCGCCACGATCCTGTAATCCCACGACCCCGTTCCCGAATATCTACCCCAGGCATCGTGCGATAGGCCGTGCAGGGACATACATTTCATCCGCTCAGCCAGACGAGAGTCGTCGGTAGTGGCCATACCACCTTCGCCTGTTGTGATGGTTTTGTTCGCGTAAAACGAAAAGCAGGAAACGGCCGCGGTGCTCTCCCCGCATCTCTGCCATGCCGACCCAGGATGTTGCCGCCACGCAGCGGGAAAACTGTGAGCAGCATCGTCCACAATCCACAAGCTATGCAGCCGTGCAAATTCCTGGACAGCGGCAACATCCAGCATGAATCCACCCACATGCACCGGAATGATCCCAACAACCTTTTCGCAGCGCAGAGCGTCACCCAGTTCCCCAGTGCACGCCATGTTCAGTTTGCGCTCTGCGTCCTCCAGATCCATATTCAACGTCGTGGGATCGCAATCGACCAGGATGGGAACTGCTCCCATGTAACTCAGGATCTCCGCCGTGGCAGCGAACGTCATTGTGGGCACCAGTACTCCCTCGCCCGCTCTTAATTCCAGTCCCTCGACCGCAAGATGAAGGGCGGCCGTGCACGAATTCAGCGCAATCGCGTACTTAGCGCCCACTGCCTCAGCAAAGTTCTTCTCGAAAAGCCGGACTTTGGGGCCGGTGGTAAGCCACCCGGAACGCAAAGTGTCCAAAACCTCAGCGATTTCGGCGTCGGTCATCGCGGGCCGGAAAAACGGCACGTTTGTGCTTTGTTCTCGAATTACTGCTGCTTTTGCCACCGTCACCCCACCCGGTCTAGTGACATCCCTGTACTGCGCGCGAGTCGTTTCACTCTTGCCCCACCGGTTGACAAAGCGCACCATGCCCAGAAGAAAGCCCGTGCCATACGACAGGTGAATGGCAGCAAACGCTAGCGGCAGTCTTGGCAGCAGACCCCAACCACTCTTCATGGCAACTGAAATTGAAGCTACCAGGCTGCTCGCCACATAAGCACCAACAATCACTGCAACAGGAGCCACACCAATCAACGGTGCAATGATTCCGCACCCTGCAAGAGCTGCGACAAAAGCAGCCGGCACGAACTGCCGTAACTTCATCTGTCGTGGATGCTTCTGCATCACGCGCACTTTCCAGTAGCCATATTGGAAGTACTGTGAACTCAACGCGCGCAGCGAACTTCGACTGTAGTATCGCGACCCCACATCGGCTGCAAGCAACACCCTGGCTCCCAGCTTGCGCAAACGATAGCTATACTCATCATCCTGGTTGCGGACCAACTCTTCATCGAAGCGCCCAGCCTTTTCCAAGATTTCGCGTGTAAACGCCGGGAACGGCACGGTATCGGCCGGCATGGTTTGAGCCTGAACGGTGCGGAAGGCGGACCCGCCCACACCAAACGGGGAACTCATCGCCGCGGCAATCGCTCTCGCATCGGACGTTTCACTCACCGTCTCGAGCGCACCGCCGACGCAGTCCGCATCGTTCTCTAGGTGACGCACGCAATTGCTAATGTAGTCCGGTGCAATCTCACAGTGCCCGTCCACTCGCACGATCACATCGCCAGTACCCTGCATGATGGCCGCGTTTAACCCGGTCGGAACAATCAGTCCAGGATTATCGATTAGCCGCAGCTTCACCGCCCTGCCGTCAATCGACTGAACAATTTGTCGCGTGTCGTCGCTGGACATACCATCCGCGACGATGATCTCCATGTGATCCGCGGGATAGTCCTGTGCGAGCACGGATTCAATCGCACGGCGGATGTAGCGCGCGGCATTACGGACAGGCATAACCACGCTCACGCGTGGTAGCTGGTCTGTCGCTGTAGCTGCAGAGTTGACGGTTAACACGGATGGTTGGACAAGAGCTGTTGGATCTGTGCCTAGCGTTCTCGCGCTAGGTCCACGCTCGGCAGTACGCTTCGCACTACCTTCATGCGCTGCGCACTGGAATAGAATTCAATAAGGAACCCCGGAGGTGCGCCTTCCAGTTGGAACTTTCCGGAAGAAACTTGCCTGAGTCCATACGACGGCTGGCCGCGCTCGTGCATGAACTGTGCCACTAGCCGGTCGTTGTTGAGCGTGACAACAATTCGGGCGCGCTTGGAAGAGTACGTCCCCACGTACTTCGACAAATCCGAACCAGTCGCGCGCGGAACTTCCGGAGGGGGAGTCTTCTGTGCCGGCTCTACAGTTGTCAGCACTTGTTGGGGGGGTTGGGATCTCCCTGAAACCGTGCGGACCAGAAACGCGTTGAAATCAGGGCCGGTCGGTGGAGGCGCGTCCGGTTTTCCGAGTGCAGCGGCCACACGTACTGGGCCCATCGGCAGTCGGACAGTGCCTCCAATGTATTCACCTGATACAACCGGCGAGCCGAACAGGTCCTGCACATTGTAAATCTCATAGCTGGAGCCGGGTCGCAGCACCTTGCTCAGATTCGCTTCCACATAATCGCGCCGGTCCCAGTTGTAGACGACGATATTTGCACGCCCGCTTTCATAATCATTCGGCCTGACAAACACATCCACACCAGTTGGCCTGCCAGGCGAGAATGTGCTGTCTTTGTCCAGCCCGGTTGCGTCGCGCCACTGTTTGAAGTCCAGCACCTTGCCGTTGTAGCTGAACAAAGCACCACGGCTGCCATCTGCGCCTGCGCCATAGTAGCGGTTGTTGTCCCAATGATAGCTTCGAATGGAGGCGCCTTCGGGAACCGCAACCCCCGCCATGCCACTCTGTCCGTAAAACAAATTTCCCGTCATCGTCACTTGCAGGAAATTCGCGATAGCGGCAACGGGTTCCCCTCCGACGAAGTGGTTGTCGCGCACGGTAGCGTCTTCATTCACATTCTTGTCGGAGCAACCGAGGCACAGATTGGCATCACTGAATGTCTTAAGCGGCCGCTGGTCTGCCGACTCATACGTGAAGTTGTTGGCGATTCGCAAATGTCCCGCGGTGTGTGGCCTGTAACCGCTGACCATAATGCTCGGGAAACGATAGCCACGATCCGAATTTATCCCATTGTTAAAAATAATGTTGCCTTCGATATCGAATCCGGTCAGATGACCCGGATTCGGGTATCCGTGAATGCCCCAGCCGAACTGATTGAAAATGATGTTGTCCCGGATGTGCTTCGTGCCTATATTGTTCTGCGTGTAAATCCCGTGACCGTGGCGCAACGCCACTCGGCTGTTCAGCGTGCCACCATTGAAAATGATGCAGCCGTAAATCTCGGAATTCACCGCTTCCTTCCAGAAGCCGAATCCGTGTCCCGTATCGTAGATGATGAGATCAATAAACTTGGTGTATGGCGCCTGGACTTCCAAGCCCATGGGCCGGTATTGGTTGAACATGCCCCGTTCTTGCGAGCGATTCGTGATTTCGAAATCCCGGTAGATCGTCCATCCGCCGAAAATATTCAGCGTGCCTCCCTTGCCCGTACTTCGGTTGTCGGTAATGATGGCGCGCTCGCCGGGAAAACCTCTCACCGTGATTGGCGCACTGGCGGTTCCAGTCAAGTTGCTGGTGAATACGCCACTGTATGTGCCGCCCCGAAGCCACACCGTTGCACCCGGTTTTATGCGATCGCCGCGAAGTGCGCTGGCCAAGTCCATTGGGTTGGACATGGAGCCGGAGCCATTTGGGCTGCCGTTCGGGGCAACGTAGATGTCGCGTGCGGTTTGCGCTCGCGCGAAACTACATGAGAACGCAACCAGGAAAACGATCTGTAGGGCTACTTTTCTTTCTCTCATACTATCCCGGGATATTCGAAAAACGGTAATTTGCTGCCGCGTGCTCAGCTCGCGAAGGGCGTCGTCGACGTACTTGCGTAGGCGCCAAAGTTGGGCGGTTCGCCAATTTTACTAAGCTAGTGGTCGCGATGGCCAGCACAACCAGAGGTATCAGCAGCCCTTCCAATGCTAGGCTTCGATAAGCTTCGGGACCTGCTCGCAGTAATGTAGGCATGAATGCCGTAATGTTCGCAAAACCGAGCACCACGAACAACCGCGTCAGGTGCCCACGGAATCGCGATTGATGGGCCATGCAGTTATGCAGCCACACCCAAACCAAGCCCAGCAGGATGGCACCGGCAATCACGCCTACAATTCCGAAGTTGATGTACCAGCCAGTTGCGTGGTGAATGGTATAACCCTGACCTTCAATTAGGCCCACTCCGCTCGCATAGCGGTCGTAGCTGGTTTCCGGCTTGTTTTCCCAGATGGCGCGTGGCACGAATGACGAGATGATGTACAGGAAGCTTTCACCAAACGTCAGCTTGACATTGTGCGCCAGCGTTCCGTACATGGAGAAGTGCGCTGCGAACGACTCCGTACTGGTAAAGATTTCTCGTTTCGCGACGCCAAGCAGCTTCAGAATTCCGTCACTGGGTCCGTGTCCTGACAACACCCCATCGCGGTACAATTTGACGGCAATCAGCGTAATTCCACCCATTCCTGTCAGCCCCGCCAGAAGCAGTTTGCTCGGCCGGAGTGTATTGCTCAGGTAGAAGAGCGTCATCAGCACGAACATGAAAACCAGGATGCTGCGATTTCCCAGCAGGAAGTTCAGGACAAACATGCCTCCCAATGCCACCAAGTAGAGGAAGAACACCAGGACACTCCTACTTCCCCCGATAAATTTTGCCTTTCTGCCGGAAAGCCAGATCGATATTCCCAAGAACAGTGGCGCCAGCGCCGCGCGATTCAGAATCTGATGGAGCCCAAACAATGGTGCTACGGTAGAGTCCTTACGGACGACCCCATAGGCCGAGAAATTCTCAGTTGCCGCCACTGAAATAGAGTGGCGTACGATCAGGTAAGCGAGAAGGCCGCAGATGCTACCCATGGCCAGAATCCGCCAGTGCGAAACAATCATCACCCTCGGCGGCAGCACCTCCACCGCCGGCGGAGATTCTGCCAACCAAAGCACTACGATTTCGACGATTATGGCGAAGAGCGAATAGATAACCAAGCCGAGGAAATAGTCGTCGTCGAGGTACACCGGGAACATCTTGTAATACAGGTACGCGAACGAGACCATCTCGCCGCCGTAGAGCTTTTCCGTAACGACCGTCCAGGCCCCAAACAATGACCAAAAGTACAGGCAAAGGATCCCGAAAATGAACCCTATCTGCCGCGTCTTCCGTACAATGAGCACGGCCAGTGTACTGATCACCAGCGTCGAAACCGTAAGCAGAATGTAGTACCGCAACTAAGCTCCCCCGTGTTCACCCGTTCTCACTACCGCCGCGGCTGCCGTCGCCCACCTGCGACTGCGTTTTTGTTCAAGGATTTGCTCATACAGGTTGCGGAGTTGCAGGGCCGCTCGATCTTCCGCAATTTCCATCACCGCGGCGCGGCCATTCGATCGCCTTGGCTTCGCTACGATGTCGGCAATGGCCGCTCCGATGTCCCGTGGATCTCGGCTCACAATCCTCGAACTGCTGTCATTTCGAATCCGTTCGGAAACATCACCCACTTCAACAGAAACAATTGGTAGATTGCATGCCATGGCTTCTCGCGCCACGGTCGGTGAACCCTCATGATCGCTGGTGATCAGAAGGCAATCAGCCGCACTGTAGACGATTGGCATTATTTCTGGATCGGTATTGCCATCGAGCACTACCAGTTCAATGTTGCCAAAACGCCCTTTGGCACAATCAACCGCCGCATGGGCCAAGTCAGGTCGCTTGATTTTCGGAAATCTGCCGGCATTAAACAGCACAATGCGCGCATCCTGTTCCCACCCCATTCGCACCCTGGCTTCATCCTTGGGAATGGGCCGGAACAGGTCCATGTTTACGCTTCCCGGCATGACTACGGCCTTGCTCTTGCCCCACCACAGCCGTCTCTGCAGCCCCTCGGTCACACAGATATTCCGCGCCGCGCTTGCTGCCGCGACTCTGGAAAACGTCCTCCCCACAAATGAGCGGAGTTTGCTGATGCTCGGGTCAGGGTTCAGATCCGTACCACGAAACGTAATGACCAACGGCAATCTTGTACTGAGTACACAGAATAGAGCTGTCATCGTACCGAAATGGGCATGAATAATGTCGGGTTTGAATTTCTCAATCGCCTTGCGAAACTCCCTACGAAGCTGCACCAGCATTCTTGGCGACGTGCGTGAGCTCAGATAAAACGTCTCCACTTCCACCCCAACCGATGCAAGTGATGATGCCTCGCGACGGGCGAAAATGTTGTACGAGCCCACCGGCATGTCGGGGATGGCATGCAACGCCCGAATCGTGCCCATCGCACTACTCTTCACCGGCCCGCTCCCCACTTTGACCGCCCCTTTAACTCCAGCAACCATGAGCGGCGCCACCGTGCCGATCTCCGGTTGGCGCACGGCGTCAGCGAGGATGAGTTTTTCTGTTCGCTTTCTTAGCAGGTAGGTAAGTATGAAGCAGTGGACCGCCGTTGTAATCGTGACGGCGAGCGTCAATCCCGGAAGTCCGCCCGTCCACATGCCTGTCACTTTCATGGCCATTCCCAAGGTGAATATGACGACTCCAAGTTTGGTCGGCGTGCTTGTGTCACCTTGTGCGTAATAGGCAGTGGTTAGCGAATTCACAACTCCCTGAAACGGCAGGATGCCGCTCATCAGCATCAGGACCACACATATCCTGGTAATGTCGTTTGAGCTCAAGTTGCCCGCCAGGTGGGGGGTGAACCCATGACCGAATGCTTGCAATCCAATCAGTCCACCCACGAATACGCCGCCCGTCACGAGCAGTCCCGATCCGAGCATGAGCTTTGATTGTCGTCGATACGTGGTCCGGTATTCGGCCCAGCGATTGTCATGCGCAAGCCGTGCCAACTGTGGCACCAACGGCACTACTGCGCCCTGGCCTAGGATGCGCAGCACACCGAGATAAAAGCGACCTGCCAGATCGAATACCACCAGGCTACCTGGGGCCAGAAACGAAGCCAGGAAACGGTCCACAGGAACGGACGTCATGAAGTAAAATTTGCTGGCGATGATGGGCCGCACGCGACTCCAGAGCCTGCGCGTTAACTCGCGATCCATTCGAGGCTTCGCGAGTCTTCCGGCAAACGGAAGGAGCAGGAGCGGTGGCAGCACGGTAGCAAGCACTTGTGCCCACGCCGCCATTTTCAGCCCATGCACCGGGGCTTTCCAAACCAGTAGAACTAAGCTGACGATAACGGCCGCCAGCGTCGCCAGTAGAGGACGGCGGAAGTGTCCCCGCACTTGGCACAAGGTTGCCAGCACCGCCGAGCAGGCGCCGCCAATCACTCCGAACATTTGAATGCGTGTCAGTGCAACCGTCAATTGCTTCGCTTCTGGAGAGAAGCCCGGTACGAGCACGGCGATGATCGACGGAGCTGCCACATACAGCAGGAATACAATCACGGTAAAGCTGCCGGCCATTAACAGCAACAACCATGCGCCGATGCGCGGCAGATCTTGCTCGGGCACGGGTGACAGCAATGGCACCAGAATAGCAATGATCGATTCGATCAGCAGCACAGTCACGACTTGCGGCAGCGTTGCACCCGCAAAGAGCGCATCCGTCTGACTTACCGCACCGAAGTGACTGACCAGATACCACTGTGTGAAGAATGAAAAAACAATCTGCACCGCTGCAATCAAAGAAAGCTGTAACCCGAGGGAGCTCAAGATCGTCGTGGCTCCACGGCCGGAGCACTTCATTGGGTCTGCTGAAGGCAGCATGCTCGTTATCACAGCGGTTAGCGCTACTTCGACTCGTCGTACGCGTAGGAGTAGTAATCGTAGTCGCGTGGACGGTTCTTTACGTTGTTCAGCACGACTCCCAGCAGCGGTGCGCCAACTTCGCGCAGCACATCGCATGTATGACAAACTATCTCGCGCGAAATTTTTCCACCGTGCACTACTACCAACACTCCGTCCACCAAGCGCGATAACAGGACGCTATCGCTGCACGAACCGATAGGCCGCGAATCCAGGATAAGGTAGTCGTATTGGGGCTCTAGAAGCGCAAGAAGGCGGCGCATTCGGTTCGATCCTAGCAGTTCCGCCGGGTTGTTGGGCGGAGGTCCCGCCGACAGCAAGTTCAACCCATTCTCGCCGTTCTTTTGAACTAGATTCGGGGCTTCGATGTCGTTTGTGGTCCCATCCAGGTATTGGCTCAGTCCGGTGCCATTGGTCATGCCCATCATCGAGTGCACACGGGGGCGGTGCAGATCACAATCCACAACCAAAACTCGCGCACCATTTTGTGCCAGGCTCATTGCCAAGTTAATGGAAGTGGTTGTCTTGCCTTCCCCTGCCGTACTGGAAGTCACTAGGATCTTCTTAGCTGTGCGCTTCACCAGTGACACCAACACTGCAGTTCGCAATCGACGATACGCCTCCAGCAATGGCGACTGAGTGCGCGGATCGAGGAGCAGCGCGTGTTGGCTAGTTCCATTGCTCTTGGGCCACAGATTCGATACCAGACCCGGCAGTCTTGACCTCCCCGCTGCCGAAATCGGCCAGTGCGGAATAATAGCGAGCGATGGGAGCTGCAGCGCCTTTTTTACATCGATACTCGACCGCAGGGTATGGTCGACGCTCTCCAGGAAAATAGCGAGTCCCAGTCCCAGGCTGAGCGAAACCAGGAAGGCCAAGGCAATGAACGGCGACCGATAAGGGCCATTTGGCTTGTTCTTGTCGGGTACTGTCGCATAGTCCACTACGCGGATGTTGTTCGAAAGAGCCACACGAGCCGCTTCGTTTTCTCCGAGGCGAGCCAGCAAACCATCCAGCAGCCGCTTGTTGGTTTCATTTTCCTGTTGAATCAGTCGGTATGTAACCGCTGCCGCATTTTGTACCAGCGTCGCTTTCCGTTGTTTTTCGAAGGCCGCCCGGATCATGCCCTCATATGCCTTCGCCTGCTTGTACCGTGTCTCCAAGTTGGTCCGCACCACTTCAGACTCGTGCGTGCGAATTATCTCGATCTGCCTTTCTAATTCCGCAATCTGTTCGTTTAACTGGATAAGCGGGGGCCATTTCTCGGTCGCCGTCACTAGCAATTGCGCACGCTTCTGGCGCAAATCAGCGACCTGCGAGTGGAGTCCCGCAATCTGGCGGTAGCTTTCCTCCGCAAGTGCACCAACAACTTTGTCATCGTTGCCGGTCAACCGTCTGGATTCCGCGATGTTCCTCTCCTTCTCAGCCTCCACGAGCTGCCGGTTCAAGCTTACCAGCCGGTCCACCACCGTGTTCTCCGATGGCTCGAGCGAAAGTATCCGGTTACTCTTTGCGTATTCACCCAACCGCTGTTCCCCGGCTTGGATTTGGGTCTGGAGTTCTGCGATTCGCGCGGCTACCTGTTTGTTCGCAATGGTTCCAGCCTTGGCCTTCTGTTCGCGATAGAAAAGCACCAATGAATCGCCGACCGCGTTGGCGATTTGCGCTCCCAGTTGCGGATTCGGATATCGCATTGTGATTTCAACCAGGCGCGTATCCTTGAACGCATTGCGGTCCTCCTTCACGGGCTCGACCTTAAGCTTTTCTGAGAGATCCTCAACGTAGGGCTTCAGCCTTTGCGCCTCCGCCATTTCCTCCGGGGTAGTGGCTGGTTCAAGCGACTCCGTGATCGGCGGGTTCTTGCTCATGTACGTGTCAGCCTTGCCCACGTAAAAAAGGAACAGAATCCGCCGCATGATTCGCCCACCTCTCCTCATGTATCTGAGGAAAACCGGATCTGTGTTCAGGTTCAGCTCTCTCACGACTTTTCGAAGTAACGTAGGACTTTCAATCAATTCCAGCTGCGTGTTGAAATAAGCTGGATCGGCAGCGAACATGGCGGCACCCGCGCCGGGAGTAGCGGAGATAAAAGCAGTGTCGTAGTCGATCTGTACCCGGGCGGTGGAATCGTAATAGTTGGGCTGCATCAGCAACAAAAGCGCAATCGGCAATGTGATGAAGAGCACTACCCCGATCACCAACCCCATGTGATTTCTGACGGCAGCCCAGTAATCCTGCAGCGTCATGGATTGTGGCTCATCCCACTGGTCAATTTCATTTCCGTTCTGCGCCGGGATTACCGCCTCTGCCTTGCGGAAAGGCCCGATCTCCCGGTCCCTACCTGCTTGGTGCATCAACTCAAAGTTCTTGCTCATTGTTTACCTGCCTGTCGGGGCAAAGCATTCATAATCTGTTCGTTGGCGCGGGCCACATCTGCTAAACGTATTCTTGCTGAAGGGATGCGGATTCGCTGGCCGGACTGAATGTGGTCGGGATCTTTCAACCAGGGGTTGGCTTCACGGATTTCTTTAAGAATCTTTCCGTCGTATTTTCCGAAATTATCAACGCTGATTTGATAGAGTGTCTGACCCGGCATCAGCTGGATTGAATCAGGAGTCTGCTCCATCGCAGCGCTCATGGGATCAGCGGGTTGCACGGGAACCAGGGTCGCGGGCCCCGGAGTCATAACGGTGACACTACTCTCGACGGTTCGCGGCTTGCCCTTGTTCCCGTTGACCACAGCCAAACTTAGTGCGAGAAGCAGCATACTTACAATGACCAGTCTTGGAAGCCAACTCCCGAAGAGCAGTTCTTTTTCCCCCCGGGGGGGAGTGCTCGAAGCGATCTGCTTCGGTTCTCCCTCCGGTTTCGACACAACAACGGCTTGTTCGGGTAGCGATCCGAGATCGAGGTCGGCCAAGACGTCAAGGATTATTTTCCGGTCGATCGTTTTTCGTTTCAGGGCACAGGCGAGAGACATCGCATTGAAGCAAATGTTGTTGATGTTACGAGGAATGCCTTCACTGTGTTGGGCAATCAATAATCGTGCGTCGGCAGTGAATAGGCACGGGGTTTCGCACCCTGCGACCCAGAGCCTATGATCGATGTAGGCGTTGACCTCCACGGGAGTGAAGGGTTCGATCCGAATAAACATGGAGATGCGCTGGCGGAGTTGTGCCATAGAAGGTTTGGCCAGCCGCTCGGCCAGCAGTGGCTGTCCGGCGATGATAATGTGCATCAGCTTCATCCACGGCGTTTCGAAATTTGACAGCAAGCGAACAGATTCGAGAACTTTCTCTTCTAGGTTCTGCGCCTCATCAATCACAAGAACGAACCGCCGCCCCGCATTCATTTCCTCCATCAGGACCCGGTTCAGCATGTCATGCATTGCTGGCAGGTCCTTTCCGGAGGCATCCATTCCGAGATCGATGAGAACGTGACGAATGAATTCGCGTGAATCGTAGTCGGTCCGAAATACAAATGCGGTGCGCGCCTTGCCTCGCAGACCTTCGAGATACTGGTAGAGCAACGAAGTCTTGCCCATCCCCGGCTTGGCAATCATGGCGAGAAATCCCCGATTGCTTTCCGTGCCATAGACCAGCGACGCCAGCGCCTCCCGGTGCTTCGGCCCAAGATAGAGGAATCGCGGATCCGGAGTCACCCCGAACGGTTCCTCTGTGAGTTTGTAATAGTCGAGAATCATTTGTTGATTAGCGTGAGGGGGTAATACAGGAGGGCGCCAGTCGCCACGCTCGTGAAGATGTATTTGAATATGATTTTTCCCTGCGCCAGCGGGACGTCCACAACGTCACCTGCTTGCAGCGTGATATCCGCCTCTCCCGGCAGGCGTGTCGCAGACAGTTTTACCAATATCTCAGTGTTGCCCGGTTTACCGGGGGTCTGACGCAGAATACGCGCATAACTTTTGCTGTTGGGTAGCGCTCCTCCCGCCATCGCGATCGCTCTCGAAACTGTAATCGGCTCATCCTTCAGAAGGAACGCCGACGGCTTCGGGACATTGCCGACGACGTAAATCTGTTCAGCCTCCGGAAGATTAACGACGTCGCCTGCCCGCAGGTAAGGATTCGCATCCGGCAAACCGTTCATCACGTCTGCCAGGGAGTACATCACCAGGTCTTTTGCCGGCTTAGGTGTCTGCTGGACACAGTCCGGCACGCTTTCATCATGGACGATCTGCAATACTCGGCCCGAGGATGGACTCGGCCCACCGGCATAAGAAAGAAGTTCACGCAGCCGCACAGGTCGTGCAAGTTGGAAAGATCCAGGCTTCAAGACTGCTCCAACCACGGCAACCGGTTGCGAACTGTACTCCTTGATCGACACACTGACCTGGGGATTCTTCAGGAATGTCCGGTATTCCTCAGCGATGTTGCGTGCGAGTTCCGTCTCCGATTTGCACACCGCTTTGATGTCCCCCTCGATGAAGGGCATGTTAACTAGACCGCTTCCATCCACGCGCACGCCATCACGCGACAACTGTGCCTGATCGTAGATGCTGATCTGCAGTACATCACCTGGCCCAATCCGATACCGGTCGTGCGGTTGTTCGGTGGCTAATTCTGGCGTGTCTGTAGGCGCCGCTTGCTCGGTCGCGCTCGGAGGCTGCACCAGCTGCTTGGGATTTATCTGCGGATTCGTGGGATCAGTCGGCTGCGACACGTTGGCCGACGCCGCCTCGGCAGCCTTCGCGGCCGTTGAGATCGAACCGGACGCCGGGGTTTTCTCCGCCGACCCTTCGAACAACACGACTACGGCTTTCCCGTCCGTCAGAATCCGGTAAGGCGCCTCAGTGGACAGATCAATCACCACGCGCGCGATGTCCGGCTTGTACTGCTCCATCCGAATGCTGCGCACCGGCCCCGCCACATCCGGGTTTGCAGGCTTCTTGACCCCCAGTCGGGCTCCGGAGAAGTCCAGCACGACACGGTCGGGATTCGTGGTCCGCGCGGCGTGATAAGTCAGGCGCCCGCTCCCCTCGACGCGCACGCTCGTCTGTTCCGAGCCGCGCAGGATCCCCACGCTCGAAATCACCACCTCCGGTGCATTTGTCCCCACTCGATCGGGGCTTGAGTTTGTTCTAGGCATTGTCTGTGATCGCAGCGGGCTCCCGAGCAAGGTCAGGCTGAGAAGTAGCAGGCAGCCATGCTGATAGGTCGACCAGTTCGTCTTCATTGCTGTTCTCCTGGAGTGGAGTAAATTCTTTTGTACAGTCGGCGCTCGATGGGCTTGCCGAACGCGCCCCTGACCCTCCGAAGGCAATCGAATGCGCAAATACTGTGAATGGATGAGAACTACGCGATTGCTAGAAGATTCGAGCAGGACACGGGCGCCACTGCGGCGGCGTCCAGTTCAACCGCAAATGACTGTGCGATCGCTACAATCGAGATCACGACTCGCGTAATGCCACGCTTTCGGACGAGGATCCCAGTTAGGTGCTCGAACGGTCCTGACTTTATGCGTACTTCCATGCCGACTTGCAGGAAAGGATGGGGGTGGATCGGCCAACCGGCGAGGGCTGCCAATTGTAATGCGTGAATTTGGAGGTCCGGAACTGGCGTGGGGTTTTTCAGCGAACCCACGATCCTGACAACGCCTGGTACCTCCAAAACCACGAGCCTATCCGTAAGTGCGATCCGTACAAAAAGGTAGCTCGGAAAGCGGGGCAATTCGAGTTTTACTCTGCGGTCCTTCCACACGCGGACTGAAGAATACGAAGGGACAAACGCCTCCACTCCTCTACCACGTAACTGATCGTAGACACGGTTTTCGTGACGGGAGGAAGTGTGAACAGCGTACCAGCGTGGTTCCATGAATAAGCACATGGCGTCTTCGTTCGGGGAAGCGCTAGCAGGAGCTGGAGTTGGTTTGCTGGCTGCCTGCATGAGTACACCTCCGTCCCGCCAACCACAAAACCGCATAAAGTGGCTGATTCTTAATGTACTTACTCAAGAAATTGAACGGTTCAGAAACCCATATTCGAGCCTGATCTGGCAATTGGAGTACCAATTCCGGTCGCAATGCAAATACGTCGGTTATGACTCGTTCACAATCTGGTTACAATATAATGTCGCAATATATTGCACATAAGGGTAAATGAAAATCCTTTTTACCACTTGACTTGTGATTGCGGGAACGGTTTTCTGCTCAGCCTTCTGATGAAGGGTACGCCGAGATCGTGAGGGCAGACTAGTGTAGTGCACCCCTCTAAAACTAGACAGGTAGTTTCGGTATGATTCGGGGCCTCTGTGTAAGTAGCTCGGCCCCTAAAAACCTACACAGAGTTCACAGAGATGCGGAGGTCACGTAGATAGGAATCTTGCTTTGTTTTCAGGAACAGCGGATCCCTCGTCCCGGCGCATCGGGACTCGGGATGACAGCGTTTTGAGTGTTTCAGCTTCTTAAACCGCGCCGCAGCGAAGCTCTCAGCTTTCGGCGCCCTCTCAAAGCAAACGCTCCGCATCGACTTGGCGCACGGTGAGTTTCCAATCTCGCCCGCGTATCGCTACCGCGCCAACGTAATCCGGAGCTGGCTCCAAGTGAAACAGCCACCAGTCCTCCGTTACCCGGGTATTTCCCCCCAGAGCAACAATGCGCGGCGGCTCACCGGGAGAGAAGGTTACGGTGAAATCCTCCAATGGAAGCGATAAGCCATCGCCTTTAGCTTTCACGAGTGCCTCTTTTCGCGTCCAGCATTGCAAGATGCCTCGGGTCCGCTGGTCAGGCGACAACTCGTGGAATCTTGCCATCTCAGCCGGCGAGAACAGTCGCGCTGCTATTGCTTGTTCTTCCACCGGTCGCCCGAGGTATTCGACGTCGACGCCCAATGGCTCGCATGCGAGACCGACCACCACGATCTCTTCAGAATGCGAGAGATTGAAGTGAATTCTGGCTTGGTGGAAATGGTCAATCAATGCCGGCTTCCCTTTGGCACTGTAAGTGAAGCGCACATTCTCGGGACGCCCGCCGATATGCTGGCACAGCAGGTTGCGCAAAACTCCGCGACTCGCCGCAAACCGGCGCCGGTCGCGAACGAACACGAAGCGCGCCGCTCTGTCTTGTTCGTCAGCGGACAGCACGGGCAAGAAGTTTTCCCAGCCCGGAATGTTAAGTTCCGCCCACCACACCTGCACAACGCGATTCGGGAACACCCTGTAATGATGCTACACGTCCGGGAAGCCTGTCCAAATATATTTGACAATCCCGAATCACCATCGCCTACGATGACTAAACAAGCTGCAAGCATTCGGGTCACTGCCGCTGTCTTTAGAAAGATGGCATACAAGTTCCGGCAAAACGCGACAAATTGCGAAGAAAACGTAAAAAGGAGGGGAGAAAGCGACTTGCGCCGGTTTGCTGTAACTTGCCGATTTCCTTCGGTTGGCGCCGGCTCCGGCAAGATTTGGCAAAGTGAAATGCGTGACTGTTAACCGAAGGGTTGCAGGTTAGGGTCCTGCCCTTGGCGCCAGGCCGTGCCGATTGGGTTTCTTAGGAATCATTCTGCTGTCCCAAGTCGATATGGCAGGTCCTCGCGAGGCTTGCGCGATGGCCGCCACATTCGCGATCACCGGCGGGGCAGCAATGACCACCCAGCCCGCTTCCATCTTCGCACTGTGTCGCTTTCACTTGCGCAAGAGCGTTTGGCCACGAAATGGGGCTTGGCTGCGAGGCTTCGTAGACACCAAGCTCAAATGCCTGTCGTAGGCTCTTGAAAACAAGTGGCATAGAAAAGTGGCGGAGAGGGTGGGATTCGAACCCACGGTAGAGTTTCCCCTACACACGCTTTCCAAGCGTGCTCCTTAAACCGCTCGGACACCTCTCCGCGTCGAGTGCAACTCAAAAAGAGTAGCAGATGGATACGAAAGCGGCAAACCGGGGAACAGAATCTGCAGATTTCGCAGATTCGTGAAACACAACGAAGAACACGGAGGCTCTAAGGAAGCGAGGACAGGAAAGCGAAGGGTCTGGTAGACTGAGACGATCGGCTCCGGGGTGGTGCAATTGGCAGCACATCAGACTTTGGATCTGAGAATCTTGGTTCGAGTCCAAGCCCCGGAGCCAAATCAGTGGCGAGTGAATAGCGAATTAAGAGGAGTCGAGGGGCGGACGAAAACGTCCGCCGTTTTTATTTTATGACGGGATTTGGCGGGCAAACGATGGTGGGGACTCTGCGGAGGGTGATGGTGTGCGCGCCGAAGGTCGCGGGCTGGACTCGGCCGGAAGGCGTGGCGCAGTGGAAGATGCTTGGCTACAGCCATGAGCCGAATTTTGCGCTGGCGCAAGCGCAGCACGACACGCTGCGTCGGGAGTTGGGAGCTGCGGGCGCGGAAGTGATCGCGCTGCCCGATGGCAATGGATTCACGCTCGATGCGGTGTATGCACATGATCCGTCGCTGATGACGGACTGGGGCGCGATCTGTATGCGCATGGGCAAGTCGGAGCGGAACGGCGAGCCTCCAGCGCATGCGGCGATGTATCGCACGCTGGGAATTCCGGTGCTGGGAGAAATGGCGCCACCGGGGATGGCTGAGGCCGGCGACATGGTGTGGCTCGATGAGAATACGCTGCTGGTGGGGCGCGGCTATCGCACGAACGCGGCAGGGATCGAGCAACTCCGCGGGCTGCTGGGGCCTAAGGGCGTGCAGATGATTGTCGCGCCACTGCCGCATGGCGTCGGGCCAGCGGTGTGCCTGCACTTGATGAGCTTGATGAGCATGCTGGATGAACGGACCGTGTTGGTGGATTTGGAGTGGCTGGCGGTGCAGACGGTGGAGCTGTTGCGTGAGCGCGGGTTTCGTTTTGTCGAGATTGACGCGTCGGAGCGCGCGACGCTGGCGTGCAATGTGTTGTCGCTGGGGGACGGGAGGTTGCTGGCGCTGGCGGAAAATGCGAAAACGAATGCGCGGCTGCGCTCGGCGGGATTTGACGTGCGGACGTTTCCGGGCAGCGAGGTGGCCATCAATGGCGGCGGGGGACCCACGTGCCTCACGAGGCCGATTTTGAGGGAGGTAAGGAAGTAAGAAGGTCGGGAGGTCAAGAAAATGAAATGGGAATGAAGCGAGGGATGAAGAAAGTCATCCGGGCAGCGGCGAAGACGGCGCGGGTGTATGCCGAGGACAAGAAAAAGACGGAGCAGTTGCTGGACGAGGCGGCGCGGAAGGCGCGGCGGGAAAAAGGGCTGGTGGGGGCATTCGCGGATGACTTGGGCGCGCTGCTGCGGCTGCTGCGGGCGTGGGTGAGGGGGCAGTACAGGGTGGTGCCCTGGAAGACGATCGTTCTCGCGCTGGTGGCAGTGATTTACTTTGTGGACCCGTTCGACCTGGTGCCGGATTTTGTGCCGCTGATGGGATACGTAGATGATGCCGGCGTGGTCGGGTTTGTGCTGCGGTCGATTGGGAAGGATTTGAAGGTGTTTCAGGAGTGGGAAGGGTTTGAAAGAAGGGCGTAGTCCGGATACAGATTGACCTTCCGCGGGAATTGCAATAGTTTCACCGATGTAATTCGACAAGAATCCAGAAGTAACCAAGAGGAGCAGGCTATGAAATGGCGTGCGCGGGTTTGCGTTATGTTGGTGATGGCGTTGATGGCGGCGATTTGCGCCGCGCCGCGATGGGTGTTGGCGCAGGAAAAACCGTCGGCGAAAGTGGAGCAGAAAGAGGCCGAAGCTCCAAAGACAAAAGACGGCAAGAAACTTTTCACTGCGCAGGACGCGCTGCGAATCGCCGGCGTCGGCGGGCCGCGGATTTCGCCGGAGGGGACGCGCGTGGCGTACACGGTGAGCGAGATTCCGAAATTCGAGAAGGACAAAGAATGGAAGAGCGCGACGCAGGTGTGGGTGGTTCCGGTAAGCGGGGGGTCCGCGCGGCAGTTCACGCGCGGGGAAAAGAATGCAAGCGCGGCGGAGTGGTCGCCGGATGGAAAGCAGTTGGCGTTCCTGACCGACCGGGAGAAAGACGGCGAGCGACAAGTATGGATCGCCTGGGCGGACGGCGGCGAAGCGTGGCAGGTGACGTCGCATAAGGGCGGCGTGGGCGGGTTCCGGTTTTCGCCGGACGGGAAAAAACTGCTGCTGAGCGCGACAGATCAGCCGTCGAAAGATGAAGAAGAAAAGAAAAAAGTGAAGGACGACACGCTGGTCATCGATCAGAACATCAAGATGACGCACTTGTGGCTGTGGGACATCGAGAAGAAAGACGAGAAGCGTT
Source organism: uncultured Acidobacteriaceae bacterium (assembly GCA_964542805.1). Lineage (GTDB taxonomy): Bacteria > Acidobacteriota > Terriglobia > Acidiferrales > UBA7541 > JACQDE01. Next base: position 3,731 of record CAZIWR010000002.1, on the reverse strand, counting down.
TGACGGAAGGCGAATTCACAACGAGCGACGCGCGGTGGTCGCCGGACGGCGCGCGCATCGCCTACGTGACGACCCCGACGCCAAAGGCCGACGACGGCGACTTGACGGACATCTGGGTGCTGACGGTGGCCAGCGGCGAAAAGAAAAAGCTGGTGGAAAACGCGGGGCCGGACCAGTCACCACGCTGGTCGCCGGACGGCAAGTGGATCGCGTACACGATGGCCGAAAGCGCGGGCGGAGTGAAGCAGACGCACATGAATGTAATTTCCGCGGAGGGTGGAGTGCCGCGGAGGCTGACAGCGAAGTTTGAACTCGATGCGGGAGCGCCGGTGTGGTCTCGCGACGGGAAGACCATCTACTTCAGCAGCAATGTGCGCGAGGCCATTGAGCTATATGCGTGCGACATAGCGTCGGGAACGGTGAAACAGATTTCGAACCGTGGCGGGGTCACCGGCATCGCGGAAGTGAGCTCCGACGGGATGACCATCGTGGGCACGCTCTCCGAAAACAAACAGCCGGCGGAACTCTACAAGTCCAACCTGAACTTCACATCGTTTAGCGTGCTGACGGACCACAACAAATGGCTGAAGGAATACGCGCTTGGTGACGCAGAGGTGGTGAAGTGGAAGAGCACGGACGGGACAGAGATTGAGGGCGTGCTGACGAAGCCGGTGGGCTTTGAAGCCGGAAAGAAATATCCCTTCCTGGTCAACCCGCATGGCGGGCCGACAGGCGCATCGCTGATGGCATGGAACAGCACAGCGCAGGTGATGGCGGCGAACGGCTACCTGGTGCTACAGCCGAATTTCCGCGGGTCCACGGGGCGCGGCGAAAACTTTGCGTCGGCCAACAAGAACACGTGGGGCAAAGGCGACTACGAGGACTGCATGACCGGAGTGGAGTTTGCCGTGGCGCAGGGCTGGGCGGATACGGACCGGCTGGGGGCGTTTGGGTGGTCGTACGGCGGTTACATGACGTTCTGGATGCTGACGCAGACGGATCGCTTCAAGGCCGTGTCGCCGGGTGCGGGGCTATCGAATATTTATTCGATGTATTCGCAAAACGACATTCAGAGATACCTGCGGTATTTCTTCGGCGACGGCTCGCCGTGGGAGAACACGGACCTCTACTGGGACCGCTCGCCCATGAAGTACGTGAAAAACGTGAAGACACCAACGATGATCCTGCATGGGCAACAGGACACGCGAGTGCCCATTGCGCAAGCGCAGGAGTTTTACCGCGCGCTGGTGGAGCGGGGCGTGCCGGTGGAATTCGTGGTGTTTCCGCGCGAGGGGCACGGTTTCACCGAGCCGCGGCACCAGATGGACCGCATGCGTCGCTATTTGTGGTTTTTCGGGAAGTACCTGAACAATCCGCCGATCACGGAAGCGGAGCCGCAGAAGGGCGACGCAAAGGCCAAAGGCGCGGAAAAGTAGGCATGCGAAACGCGTGAAGGAGGCGGCGCGAAGCGAGGTGCCAGCGTCAGTCTGCGGCCGCCGACTTCCGGCGCGAGACCTTCCGCAGCCGGCCAGGCGCGCCGGGCGCTCTTAAGCGAGAGGCGCGGCGCAGAAGGGTCTCGAACTCGCGTTCCAGAACCGCACGGCCAAGGGAAAGGGACCGGGACTTGCCTTTCATGGGACGACTCTCCTCCGCTGAATCAAACCCACCAGCGGAAAAAAAGTTGTGTCGGCTAATTGAGGAAATAAATTACGCCGGGCATTCCGGCTTGTCAAGTAGATTATGTTTCAAACAGTAGCAGATTGCACATGGGTTACAGAACGAATAGGCTGAGTGGCCGATGCGAGACGTGACACCGGAATTTTTCGCGATGGGGATGATCTGGTACGTCGTGTTTCTGTTTTCCACGACGTGCCACGAAGCGGCGCATGCGCTGGCGGCGAAAATTGGCGGCGACCCGACGGCGTTCCACGGCGGGCAGATGACGCTGAATCCGATTCCGCACATCCGGCGGGAACCGTTCGGAATGGTGTTGATCCCGATTCTGACTTACTTCTGGATGAGCCGCGGCTCGATGATTGGCTGGGCCAGCGCGCCGTACAATCCGGAGTGGGAGCAGCGCTACCCGAGACGCGCGGCGTGGATGGCGTTGGCCGGGCCGGGGGCGAATTTTTCGCTGATGCTGCTGGCCGCGGCAGCGATTCGCGGGGGCATGGCGGCGGGAGTCTTTCGGGCGCCGCAGGTGGCCAGCTTCTCGCACATCACCGAAGTGGCCAACCCGGCCGATGGGGGCAGCCTGTTGACGTTTGCGGCGACGTTTCTAAGCGTGCTGTTTTTGCTGAATCTGCTGCTGGGCACGTTCAACCTGCTGCCGGTGCCGCCGCTGGATGGAAGCAGCGGCATCACGCTGCTGATGTCCGAGCGCACGGCGCTGCGCTACCTGGACATGCTGAAAGATCCGATGTTCCGGATGGCGGGACTTCTGGCGGCGTGGTGGCTGTTTGGGAAAGCCTTTGATGTGATTTTTACCGCCGCTTTGAACATGCTCTATCCTGGAGCGAGCTACCACTAAAACGAACGGCTGCGATGAAAGCGGACGAAGGATGTCGCGCACGCACACGAGTGCGCCACTCAGTGTACCGGCATCGCCGCGCCTTGCGTGAAGCGAGAGCTACGGTTGGCTGCCGGAGTAGGGCGAAGCGCTCTGCGCCGTGGCCGGCAGGGTGATGGTGGCATCCAGGCGAACGAGGATGCCGGTCTGCGCAGGCAGCTCGACTTCCTTGCCCTTCTTAATCATCACGTACGAGGTGCCGCCGATCAGACCGATGGCCAGCCCACGCATGGCATGGCTGAAGATGGTGCCGATGGCGGTGCCGCCTCCGCCGCCGATGGCGACGTTCACGAGAGCGCCCTTGACGTCGCGCTTGGCCTCGACGATGACGCCTTCCTCGGTGCGGATATCCTTGCGGACGCGGCCGTTGGCCGAAGTCTCGTGGATGGAGATGATGCTCATCGGCGCGGGAATTTCCCGGCGGTCAATCTCGATGGATTTGAACTTGAGGTACATGGCCGCCTGGCCGCGCAAAATGCCGAAGCGCTTGGCGCGAGTAATCTGCGAGACTTCGCCGTTCACACGGGCGCCGGCAGGCAACAGGAGCTGGCCGCCGATGTAGACGGGCTCGGTGACGGTGGCAATAAAGGGGTCGCCTTCGCGAGCCACACTCGTGGTCAGGCCGTTCAACAAAACGAGGCGCAGCTGCGTGCCTTGCAAAAGCTGATTGGATTGGGACTGCACCGGCGGGGCCGCCAGCAAAGACAGAGACACAGCGACGCCCAGCGCGAGAATACGTTTCATGCGTTCCTCCAGTGCTCCGTAACGTGGAGCGTGCCGCTGGCGCCGCGGACCTGTCCGAGCGGTTGCGAGGCCGCCGCGGACAAGAAGGGTGCGGAGGAAAATCACCCGCGAAAAGAATAGGACAAAAACCAAAAGAACAGGGAGAAATGCAAGCGAAAAGTTCCAAAGAGATAAGAGCGGCTCAGAGACACGGAGGGATCAGGAATCAGGATTTAGGATTCAGGGGAAGGAAACGACACAACGAACGAAACGGAGCGCGCGGGTGCACGATGGCGTATGCCCGTTCTACAGCGAGTGTGTTAGACTGCGGGACGCAGACAAATCCCGCCGCTTCAGGAAGAAGAAACGGGATGAGACTGCCGGTGCGCGGAACTTCGGGCTCTGTGCGACGAATCCCCGCAAACCCCGCCAGGCCCGG
>CAZIWR010000001.1:0-86732 GCA_964542805.1 uncultured Acidobacteriaceae bacterium | reverse complement strand
GATTTTCGGGCGGGCGCAGGAGATGGCGCGGCACGGCGTGGTGGCGTACGTGAATGGCGACATCGTGCTGACCGAAGATTTTGCGCGGGCGGTGACGCGGGTAATGCAAATGTCTGGAGAGCCAAAAGCGGGCGGTCTGAAGACGCGCCCCTACAGAAACGAAGAACGAGGAGAAAACAAGTTCCTGATGGTCGGGCGGCGGTGGGACACGGACATCACCACGCCGATTGATTTTTCCGCGAGCGACTGGGCAGAACGCGCGCGGGCTCAGGCGCTCGAACAAAATCATCAGCAATCGCAAGACTGGATTGACTATTTCGTGTTCCCGCGCGGGCTGTACCGGGAAATTCCGCCGCTGGTGATTGGCCGCGTGGGCTGGGACAACTGGCTGGTATGGAAAGCACGGTCGGAGGGAGTGCCGGTGGTGGATGCGACGGAACGCGTCGTGGCGATTCACCAAAACCACGATTATGGTTACCACCCGCAAGGCAAGCAGGGCGTGTGGCAGGACGAGGAAGCGCAGCGAAATTACGAGCTGGCCGGCGGCGTGCGGCACATCTACAGCATCGCCGACGCCACGCACCGGCTGACGGAGCGCGGCGTAGAAACGAATCCCGGCTACCGGCTGGCGCCGGCGCGGCGAGCGCTGCGTCGAGGGCGCACGGCAGTGTGGCACGCCATTCTGGGAGTGACGCGGCCGGTGCGGCACGCGCTTGGGTTGCGGCAGGAGAATCTCAAGAAACGGATGAAACCGCAGCTGAACGCAGATAAAAACGGATGAGGCTTAGAAGAGGGCGTACTCCGTACGCCCCTACGATGCGGCAACGCAAACTGAAATGACGGGAATGCTGAAAAGGATTGTGAAGCGGACGATGCCGGAGTTTTACCGGCGGCTGCAACAGACGCGGCAGCACTACGCGATCTACCGGCTGGGGCAGCGGTTGCGTCCGGTGGAAGAGGCTGTGGTGGCCGCGAACGGGCTGGCGGTGCAGAGCGGACCGTTCCGCGGGATGAAGTACATCCAGCGCTCGATGGGGAGCGCGCTGCTGCCGAAGCTGGTGGGCAGTTACGAAGCGGAACTGCACGGGGCGATGGCATCGGCGATCTCAAAACAGTTCGAGCGCGTGGTGAACATTGGGTGCGGCGAAGGGTATTACGCGGTGGGTCTGGCGCGGCGATTGCCGCGGGCGCGCGTGTGGGCGTTTGACACGGATAGCGCGGCGCGGGCCGCGTGCCGAAAACTGGCGGAAGAGAACGGCGTGGCCGAGCGTGTGCAGATCGAAGGCGCGTGCGGGCCGGAGGAACTGCGCAAGCTGACCGCGAAGCCGGCGCTGGTGGTGTGCGACTGCGAAGGGTACGAGCTGGAACTGCTCGCGCCGGCAAATTTTGCGCAGCCGCGAGCCTGCGAAATCATCGTCGAGCTGCATGATTCGATTGATGCAAAGATTTCGGGAACGATCCTGGCGCGGTTTTCGGCGACGCATGAGGCGGAAGTGTACGAGCAGACGGCGCGGGACCCGCGCGCGTATGCCGGATTGACCAGTTTGAGCACGGAACAGCAGCGGCTGGCGATGGATGAGTTTCGTCCCGCAGGAATCCGGTGGGCGTACCTGCGGCCGCGGGCGTGAGAGATTAGGGGCGTCCCGAGGGATCGGGACCCTACGCCCCAACGAATTCAAAAATAGATGGAGATGAGCACACCGCGGATTACGGCGCTGATTAACACGCACAATTACGGGCGATTTGTCGGCGAAGCGATTGAAAGCGTGCTGGCGCAGGGCGTGGCGCCGGGCGAGATGGAAGTGCTGGTGGTGGACGACGGGTCCACCGACGACACCGCCGCCGTGGTCGCCAAGTTCGGCGAGCGCGTGCGCTACGTGCGCAAGGAAAACGGCGGTCAGGCTTCGGCGCTGAATGTCGGGTTTGCGGAGGCGCGGGGAGAAATTATCGCCACGCTGGACGGAGATGACCTGTGGCTGCCGGGAAAAGTGCGGCGCGTGCAGGAGGAATTCGAGAAACTTCCTGAGGCAGGGATGGTGTATCACCCGTTTGAACACTGGGACGTGCAGCGAAACGTGATGGAAAAGGACATGAATTTTCCGGCGGTTTCCGGACACGTGCTGGATTTGCCGGACGGGTTGCTGCGCTACGGCGATTTCTCCACGTCGGGGCTGGCGTTCCGCAAAGCGGCGGTGGCGAAGCTGCTGCCCATTCCCGAGCGGCTGAAGATTCTGGCGGACAGCTACCTGGGCTACCTGATTATTTTTGTCGCGCCGGTGGCGGCGGTGAACGAGCACTTGACGCGCTACCGCATCCACGGCGCGAACCTATTCAGCCACGGGGGCGGAGATGAAGCCCGGATGCGGCGGCGGCTGGAGTGCTGGAGTGCGGGATTGGAGGAAATCAAGAAATGGCTTGAGGAACATGGCTGGGATTTGCAGCGGCCGGAAATCGCGTCGTACGTGCGGCGGTACGAGTTGGTGGCGTGGCGCTTCCGGTTCGACCTGAAACCGCCCGGGCGCAAGGAATTCTACGATTACTTGCGCGCGCACGACGCGCTCTACCGTCCGCTGCAACGCCCGGGATACCGCGCGTTCCGGTGGGCGATGGCCGGGGCGGCATTTGTGCTGGGCTTCGGGCCGTTCGAGGGGCTGCGCCACGTGTACAGCGGGACGGGCGGCGTGCGGCTGCGCGAGGCGGTGGTGCCGGCACGATGAAACTTGAACGAATCATCACGCTGGCAAACCGAAACGTGCGGCTGCGGTTCGCGGCGATGGAGAGGTCGCTGCGAGCGACGGGGAGCGGATTGCCGCTGGCGGTGATCCCGTACGACGAGCAGCGATTTGATTTACCGGCAAACGCGGCGTGGTGGGAGCTGCCGGACGTGCTGGGGTGGCTCGCAACCGAAAAGGCGCGTCCGGTGATGCGGAAGTACCAGTGCCTGCTGGCGGCAAACTACCAGTTCGTGGATTCCGACGTGATTTTGCTGCGCAACCCGGAGGAAGTGCTGGCGGCGCACGCGGGGTTTGTGACGTCGTGCTGTCACTGGCGGGACCCCGCGCACACCACGACGGAGGAGTCGGAGAAAATCCTTTCCGCAAAAAGCACGACGTGGAGGAAGACAACGTTCAACACCGGGCAGTTTGCGTGCGACCGTGCGCTTTACCGCTTCGAAGCGCTGAAGCAGACAGCGGCGAAATTCGAGGCGACGTGCTTGCGGCTTCCGTATCACGAGCAGCCGGGGATGAACCTGCTAGTGAACTTGGCGGGCGTACCGATCACCAACCTGACGCTGCCGCCGCACGCGATGGAGTCCACGTGGGCAGGCGACTACGCGGGCGAATACGAGAAATATTGGAGCGACGCGCAGCGCAAGCCGTACTTGATCCACTGGGCGGGCACGCCGATGGACGCGGAGCGGCCCATCGACAAGCTGTTCTACAACTACCTGACGGCGGCCGAAAAAGCGGAGTGGGCCGCGCAAGAGGCGGCGCGGCGGAAGACGAAGGCGGCGCCGCTCGGCGGGGTGGCGCGGCGCGTGAAGAGGGCGCTCAAAAAGCTGGCGGGGCGCTGAACTCGATGCGGTTACCCGAACCAGAAGAAGTGAAGACGGAGGGGGCGCGGCTGCTCTACGCGCACGACGTGGTGGAGTATCACTGCGGCGACGCGCGGAATTTTTACGCGCAAATGTACAAGAGCCGGTTGGGGCTGCTGCTCCACTTGGCAAAGGGCGCGGCAAGCAGCGCCCCTACGCAGCAGAGCGCGCGGGGCGGGCGCGTGCTGGACCTGGGTTGCGCGCAGGGCAACGTTGCGCTGCTGCTGGCCGAAGCGGGACTGGAAACGTGGGCCGTGGACCTGCGCAGCGAGTTTTTGGAGTATGCCGGGCGGAAATACGAGCGGGGAAAATTCCGGCGGTGCGCGGCAAACGCGGAGACGCTGCCGTTTGCGGCCGGCGCGTTCGAGTTGGTGGTATGGGGCGAGATGATTGAGCACGTGGCGTATCCGGAAAAAGTGCTGGAGGAAATCCGGCGCGTGCTGCGACCGGGCGGGCACCTGGTGTTGAGCACGCCGAACGGGCGGCGTTTGCATACGGGCTTGCCGACGTTCGGGCAGGTGGCGGACCGCGGGGCGCTGGTCGCGAAGCAATTCAAGCCGGATAGCGACGGGCACCTGTTTTTGTTCGCGCAGCGCGAACTGGAGGCGCTGCTCGGGGCGAGCGGCTTCCGGCTCCGTGATCACCGTTACTACGGGACGCCGTGGCTCACCGGGCGGCTCGGCTTCCGCCACTGGATGCGTTGGATGCCGCCGCACTGGCGGCAGGCGTTCGATCAATTCACGCTGCACATGCCCGGAATTTCACCTCTGCTCGCCGAGGGCCAGGTGCTCCTCGCACAAAACATGAACGGAACCGCGCAATGAAACTTGCGCTGATTACGAGACGCTATTCGCCGGAATGCTGCGGCGTAGGCGACTACACGGCGCGGCTGGCGGAGTCGTGGGCGCGGCAGGGGCACGAGGTGACCGTGTTCGTGGCGTCACCAGAGAAATGCGAAAGTCAGAAATCAGAAGTCAGAAATCAGAAAGAATTGGAAGCAAGAAAGTTCCATGTGGAACGAATCCGGCTGGATGCACGGCGGGACGTAAGGCAGGCGGCGGAAGCAATCTGCAAAGCGTTTCCGGAGCAGGTGCAAATCGAGTATTCGAATTACGGCTGGAGCCGCTGGGGATTTGCGTTCCATGTGGACGCGCTAGTGCGGACGCTGCGGAAAAACGGGCTGCCGGTGACCGTTGCTCTGCATGAGTTTCCGCTGGAGTTCCTGCAACATCCGCTGCATGCGGGAATCTCGGTGGTACAGAGGCTGCACTTCGCGCGGCTGGTGCTGGGGGCAAACGAAGTGCTCACGAATACGGAGGAGCGCGTGCGCATTTTGCGGCGGTGGTTTCCGTGGCGGCGGGAGCGGATTCAATTCCGGCCGAACTCGAGCCACATTCCCGTGGCGGCGAGCGGTGCGGAGCGGCGTGCAGCACTTCGCGCGGAACGCGCGGCCAGGGCCCAGGTGGTGATGGCGACATTTGGCATGTTTCATCCGGCCAAGCGTTACGAAGCGGTGATCGAAGCGGCCGGGAAGGCGCGCAGTGAATTGCGGCCAGCGGTGTGGCTGCTGGGAGATGAACGGCAGGCGCAGACCGCGTATCTGGAGAAGTTGCGACAGCGGGTGCGGACAAGTCAACTGGATGGCGCGGTGTGGTGGTCGGGACACCTGGCGCCGAGCGAGCTTTCCGCATACCTGCAGGCCGTGGACATCTTCGTGCTGCCACAGCCGGATGGGCACTTGACGAGGTCGAGTGCGTTCATGGCCGCGGCAGCGCACGGGCTGGCGGTGATCGCGGTGCGCAATGATGAAAACCAGAAGGATTTTGCGCACGGGGAAAACGTGTGGCTGGTCGATGCGAGCCGCGCGGAGTTGTTCGCGCAGGCCTTCCGGCAACTGGCGGACGATGCTGCGCTGCGCGCACGGCTGGGAAAGAATCTGCGGGCGTTGTACGACAGAAAATTTGCGTGGGAAGTGGCGGCGGCGCCGCAAATTTTGGACGCGGGTGGCGAACAAAGCAAAAACCTTTTGGAACCGCAGATGAACACAGATAGACACAGATGAGCGGAAATCGACAGGATGACACGTTGAGCTGATGTCGCCGACCATGCATGACCGGATCGGACAGAGCCGCGCGGGCGCTCCGGCGCTGGTAGTCGTGCTGCTGGCCGTGGTGTCAGTGTGGTGGCTATCGGGACAAGTGGCCCATGAGAGCTACCGCAATATTGTGATCGCGGTTGTGCTGTTCCAGACGCTGTGGGTGTTCTTCCGGTGGCGGGTGAGCGTGTACGCGTTCATGGTGTACGTCATTGTGGAAGGCTTCCTGGTCAACTACTTCTACACGGTGCCGGAGCTGAACCTGATGAAGGACGTGTATGTAGCATCGCTGTTCGGGGTGCTGACGGTGACGACCGTGCCGCGGGGGATTTTTCCGATCCCGCGGACGTCGTGGATTCTGCCCTTCGGGCTGTTCGGGCTGGTGTACACCGCGCAAGTGTTCAACCCCTACCTGCCCAACATCCTGGTAGGGCTGATCGGGCTGCGAGTAAGCCTGCTCTATGCGCTGCTGGTGCCCGTGGGCTACTGGTTCTTCGACACGCGGGAGCGCAGTATTCGCTTTTTCGTATTTCTCACGCTGGTATCCATTCCCGTGGCGGCGTTCGGGATTTTCCAGTATTTCGCAGGGCCGGGCTGGCTGACCTCGCTTTCGCCGGGGTTTGCGCGCGCGGTGTTCTATGCGAGCGGCGCGGGAACGGGCACAACGGGAGGCGTCTATTTCCGGACGATTTCGACGTTTGTGCAGACCGGCGGGTTTGCCATCTACTTGTGCTTCATGATGCTGGTGGCCGTGGCGCAGTTCAACATGGAGTCGCTGCGGAAAGAGCGCTGGTGGATCATCGCCGCGTTCGGGTTGCAATTCCTAGCCACATTGACAACGGGCGGACGCGCACCGCTCGTGCTGTTCTTCGTGGCCCTCGGGCTTTTGGTGACGATGCAGGGACGCATGGCGAAGTTGCTGCCGGTGCTGGCGCTGACGGCGGTGATCTTCGTGGGCGCGGTGATCCTACTAGGGCCGGTCGTGGCGGAACGCTTCGCCACACTGCTGGACCTGGAGGGCGTGCAGGCGCGCAACTTGCCGTTGGTGTTTGGCTGGCTGTACGAAGCGATGAACTCGGACCCGGCAGGGATGGGCGCGGGCTACGCGACGGTGGCTTCGCGGCACGCGGGCGCGACGCCGCTGAATTACAGCACAGTGGAGAACACGTTTGCGCGCATCCGCTTCGAAACCGGCGTGCCCGGGCTGGCGCTGTATATAATTTTCATTCTCGCGCTGGTGCGAGAGTGCATCCGGGTGCCACAGAAAACACCGGACCGCGAGCTGAGCTGGCTGGCGTCGGCGTGCGCGGCGTTTCTGATGGTGAACATTTTTCTGAGCCTGCCGTGGGGCACGCCGTTCGATACCTCACCGACCAATGTGTATCTCTGGTTCTTCCTGGGATTCATGGCGCGGGCGCCGCAACTGGCGGCGGTAACGGAATCGCACGTGGCCCTGAACCAAATGCCGGCGGCGGACCCCCTGCGAGTGGCCCCGAACGAAGTCGTGCGCACGCCGTGAGCGGCCGGCCGCGGAAAGAGCCAAGCTGCGCGTAAGCAATCCGGCCGCACAGGGCCGGTAAGCACAGCGAGCCCAACAAACCTTCCATGAGAATCATGTTTTATACGCACGTGTTCGCTCCCTCCGTGGGAGGAGTCGAGACGCTGATCCTGTCGCTGGCCAAGGCCCTGCACGGGCGGGCTACACGCAGCGCGGACGAGAAGCTGGAAGTAACCGTCCTGACGGCGCAGCCCGCAGGAGATTTCGACGACCGAGGGCTGCCCTTTCGCGTGGTGCGGGAGCCCGGGCTGGGCACGATCGTGGCGTGGTTCCGTCGCGCGGACATCGTGCACCTGGCCGGGCCGAGTTTCGCGCCGCTGCTGGCGGCGCTGGCGCTGCGGCGGCGGGTGATTGTGTCGCACCACGGGTTCCAAGCGGCGTGCCCCAACGGGCAATTTTTTTACGGGCCGACAGCGAAGCTCTGCCCGGGGCACTTTCGGGCGGGGCGCCACAAGGAATGCCTGGAGTGCAACGCAGGAAGGGGCCGCTGGCAATCCCTGATCATGTGGCTGGCAACGTTTCCGCGGCGCCGGCTCTGCCAAAAGGCGACGCTGAATCTCGTGCCGACACGCTGGCTCGGCACCGTACTCGAGCTGCCGCGAACAGCCGTGGTGCCACACGGTGTTACCGGAAGCGGATTGAGCCGCGCGGCTGAATCGCCGACGCAACCCAAATTCAGTTTTGTGGGACGCCTGGTCAGCACGAAGGGAGTGCCTGCGCTCCTTGCAGCGGCGCAGAGCATGAAGGCGAAGGGCCACTCTTTTCAGCTCCATGTGATCGGCGAAGGGCCGGAACGCCAAGCGCTGGAAGCAAGCGCGAAACGCGGCGGGTTGAACGGCACGGTGGAGTTTCTGGGATCGGTTACGCCGAAGCGGATCGAGCAGGAGCTAGCGGGAAGCCTTGCGGTGGTGGTGCCTTCGCTGGCGGGTGAAGTGTTCGGTCTCGTCGTGGCAGAGAGCATGATGGCGGGCCGTGCCGTGGTGACGTCCGACATCGGAGCGCTTTGTGAAGTGAGCGGTGACGCAGGGCTCAGCTTTCCAGCGGGAAATGCGGATGCGCTCGCGGAGCGCCTGGAATTGCTTTTGAAAACGCCCGGACTGGCAGCCCGCCTCGGGGAACGAGCGCGGACGCGGGCGGAAGAACTCTACAACCTAGAACGCATGGTCGGTGAACACCTGCGGCTGTATGAAGAATTGACTTCGCGGGCCGGATAGCCTGTCGGGAATCTTCGGACAATTTTTATGAAGCCGCCCACTCTCAAGCTGGACGACGAACGACTGCACCCGGATACGCAGGACCGTGCGACGTTCCAGCACCACATTGCGCGGTACGCATTCGCGCTGGAACGGATTGCGCCGGGCGAGCGCGTGCTGGATGCGGGCTGCGGCGCGGGCTACGGCACGCACCTGTTGAGCCAGAAGAGCGCGTTTGCCCTGGGCATTGATTACGCGCCACAGGCACTGGAATTTGCTCGGGCGCGATACTCCGGTTCAAACCTGGCCTTCGCGGCGATGAACTGCCACCGGCTAGCGGTGGCCGATGCGTCGGTGGAGTGCGTGATTGCGTTTGAAGTGTTTGAACACCTGGAGGAATCGGACGCGTTTCTCGCCGAGTGCAGCCGGGTGCTGCGACCGGGCGGGCGGCTGATCCTGTCCACGCCAAACCAGGAGACGCACGACCTGCACATGAATTCGATCGGAATGAAAAACGAATTCCACATCAACCTGATGAATGGGAAAACACTCAAGGCGGCGCTGCGGCGGAATTTCGGCGAGGTGGAAATCTACGGGCAGCGGCGCAAAGGCAGCCGAATCTACAGCGCGCTGCGAGCGCTGGACGTGTTCAACTTGCGGCTGCGCGTGTTCAGCAGCCAGCGCCGGGAAAGCCTGCAACAAAAGCTGGGCGTCCCTGTAGCGCCACAAGCGCAGGCCGGGGCGTGGATATTTTCCAAGCATCAGTTGCGGCAGGCGAATACGTTCGTGGCGGTGTGCCAGAAATCGTAAAACCGCCGATGCAAACAAATCAACCAAAATGAATTCCTCCATTGCAGATGCGGAAGTGGTCCAGGCAGCTCAGCGCGCGAATGGGCGGCTGCGGATTGCGGTGGTGACGCCGGAACTGCACCGTACGGGCGGCACCGAGCGGGGCACCGCGGAAGTGGTCGAGCGGCTCGCGCGGGAACACCAGATTTGCCTGTTCGCGCATCGCTGGGACGCAGACAGCGGCCCAAACATCTGTTTTCATCGCGTGCCGGTGGTGCCGTGGCCGGGGTTGCTGCGGTTTCTGAGTTTTTACTGGATGGCATCGCGCGCGGTGGACGCTGCGGCGCGGCGGCACGGCGGGTTCGACGTGATTTATTCGCCGGGGCCGAATTGCCGGCAGGTGGAAGTTTGTACCGCGTGGTTCTGCCAGGCGCGGCAAGACGAGTTGCTGCGCTCGGGCAAGCTGCGGCCGGGGGCGGGCAACGTCAGTGATTGGCTGCGGCTGGCACACCGGAGAATTTACGCAGCGACGGTGGCGCGGCTGGAGCGCGGGTTCTACCGCTCGCCGCGGTTGCGCGCGGTGGTGAGCCCTGCGCAGGTACTGAAGGACGACCTTGTGTCGTGCTACGGAATCGAGGCGGCGCGAATTGTGGTGGCGCACGCGGGCGTGGATGCGGAGACGTTTGGCGTAGAGCAGCGCAACGCGTTGCGGGCACAGGCGCGCGCGGCACTGGGACTCCGTGAAAGCGAGTTCTGGTTTTTGTTTGCGGGCACGGACTGGGTGCGCAAGGGCATGCTCACCGTTCATGCGGCGATGCGCGAGGTACCGCAGGCGCGCCTCTTGGCGGTGGGGCCGTACGACCCGGCGTCGTGGAAACGGCACGCGAAGCGCGCGGGAATTGCCGGGCGCATTCGCTACCTGCCGCCGCGGCGCGACATCATTTTTTATTTTGCGGCGGCGGACGCGCTGGTGGCGCCTTCCGTGTTTGAACCGTTCGGGCTGATTCCGCTGGAGGCGATGGCCTGCGGACTGCCCGTCATCATCACGCCGCCGATGGGAGTGGCGGAAATTGCGACGCCGGAAGACGCGGTGATTTTGAAACGCGCGGATGATGCCGGGGAGCTGGCGGCAGCGATGCGTCGCGTGATAGAGGATGCTGCGCTGCGGGCGAAACTCGCGCGGAATGCGCCGGCGCGCGCGCGAATGCATCCGTGGGACGCGATTTATAGGGCGACGGAGGCGGAGCTGCTGGCCGTGGCACGGCAAAGAAATGGAACCGCCGATGAACGCAGATGAACACAGGATTTCGTGGGCAGGAAATGTCTAAGGCCAACGGCATAGCGGCGCGGATAAGGTTCCGTGTATTTCTGGTGGGGACGGAGTTTTTTCGCGAGCCGGGCGGAATCCAGTACGTGAACCGCGAGCTGCTGCGGATGCTGGCGGAGTTCGCGCGGGAAACGCCGTCGGACGTGGACGTGTTTTCGCTGAATGATCTCCCCGGCGGGCTGCCCGCGGGGCACGAGTTGCCAGGGGGATTCCAGTGGCACGCGTTTGACCGCAGGCGCGTGGCCATGGTGTGGGCGCTGGAGAAGCGGCTGTGGGGCGCGCAGCCGCACCTGGTGCTGTTTACGCACGTGCACCTGGCGGGGCTGGCGGCGCTGGTGCGGCTGGCGGCGCCGCGCGCGCGCATCGGCGTGCTGGGACACGGCGTGGAAGTGTGGAAGAAATTGCGCGGGCAAAAGGGTCAGGGATTGCGGGCGGCGGACGCGGTGGTGTCGCCGAGTGAATTCACACGCACAAGAATGATCGAGGTGAACCGCGTGGCGCCGGAGCGCGTGACGGTGATCGCGCACGGCCTTTCGCCGGAGTGGGTGGACACATTTTCGCGCAGCGCGCGGCCGGGCCGCGCGGGCCACACGCTGCTGAGCGTCACGCGGCTGATCCGCGCGGACGTTCTGAAGGGCGTGGACGTGGTGCTGCGCGCCATGCCGGAAATTTTGCGGCGCTGTCCGGAGGCACGGTACGTCATCGTGGGCGACGGCAACGATCGCGCGACGCTCGAACGATTGGCGGCGAAACTCGGCATCGCCGGACGCGTGGAATTCCGCGGAGAACTTTCGCGCGAAGCGTTGTGCCGCGCGTATCAGGAAGCGGACGTGTTCGTGCTACCGAGCCAGACGGAAGGGTTCGGCATCGTGTACCTGGAAGCGATGTACAGCGGGCTGCCAGTGGTGGCGGCGCGAGCGGGCGGGGCGCCCAACGTGGTCGAAGACGGCGTGACAGGAATTCTGGTGGCGCCGGGAGATGAAAAGCAGATCGTGCCGGCGGTGAGCGGGCTGCTGCTGGTGCCGGAAGAGCGGCGCAAACTGGGCGCGGCGGGGCGAAAGCTGGTGGAAGAGAAATATTTGTTCGCGCACTTCGCGGCGCGCTGGCAGCGGTGGATGGCGCGCATGGTCCCCGCGCCGATTTATCTGGCGAGGCATGCGGCGGCGTTTGCGGGAGGAAAGGAAGTCAGGAGGCCGGGAAGTCAGGAGGTCGGAAAGCCAGCATGTGCGGGATAGCAGGATGGTATGAGGCGCGGGGAAGGAGCGGTGCGGCGGCGGAGCCTTTGCTGGCGATGCTGCGGCAGATGACGCCGCGCGGGCCGGACGACGTAGGCCACGTGGAAGTGCTGCCGAAGCAGGGCGCGGGCCGGTGGCTGCTGGGCGCGTGCCGGCTGGCGATCCTGGATCTCTCCGCCGCCGGACACCAGCCGATGCATGACCCGCAGACGGGCAACTGGCTGGTGTACAAC
Source organism: uncultured Acidobacteriaceae bacterium (assembly GCA_964542805.1). Taxonomy (GTDB): domain Bacteria; phylum Acidobacteriota; class Terriglobia; order Acidiferrales; family UBA7541; genus JACQDE01. The sequence continues at coordinate 74,707 of CAZIWR010000001.1, read as the reverse complement.
GGGGAGATTTTCAATTTCGTCGAACTGCGGCGCGAGCTGGAAGCGGCGGGGTGTACGTTCCGGTCGAACTGCGACACGGAAGTGCTGCTGCACGGCTACCGGGTATGGGGAGAAGACGTGCTGCGCCGCGCGCGCGGGATGTTTGCATTCGGCATGTGGGATGAAGCGCGGCAGATGCTCTTGCTGGCGCGCGACCGGCTGGGCATCAAGCCGGTGTACTACTGGCCGCACGCGCAAAGGTTTCTGTTCGCGTCGGAGTTGCGCGCGCTGCTGGAAAGCGGGCAGGTGCCGCGCGAGCTGGATGCGACGGGCCTCGACTCGTTTCTAAAATTCGGCGCGGTGCAAGAGCCGGCAACGCTGATTCGCGACATCCGCCTGCTGCCTGCCGGAAACCTGCTGCGGTGGCGCGCGGAACAGGTGGAGATCGAGCGCTACTGGAGTTTGCCGGCACAGGGCGTCGCGGTGAACGGCAGCGCGGCGGAGCGCAAACGGCGCATCGAGGAAGTAGGCCAGGCGCTGGCCGACGCGGTGCGCATCCGGCTGGTGAGCGATGTGCCGCTGGGTATCTTCCTGAGCGGCGGGCTCGATTCCAGCGTGGTGGCGGCGCTGGCGGCACAAAGCGGAGCGCCCATCCAGACGTTCACCATCAACTTCGCGGAAAAACAGTTTGCGGAAGGGGAAAAGGCCCGGCGCGTGGCGCAACACGTCGGCGCAGAGCACCGCGAACTTATGTTTTCACAACGCGATTTGTTCGCGGCGCTGCCGAACGCTCTGGCCGCGATGGACCAGCCGACGGTGGACGGGATCAATACCTTTTTCGTGTCGCGCCTGACGAAGCAGGCTGGGGTGACCGTGGCGCTTTCCGGTCTGGGCGGCGATGAGCTGTTTGCCGGCTACCGCAGCTTTCGCATCGTGCCGCGCATGGAACAGGTGGACCGCTGGACGCCGAGCTGGGCGCGGTATCTGGCCGGCAGCCTGTTTGATTCGCGGGCGCTGCGCGCACGGCGCGACCGCAAACTCTCCGTGTGGGTGCGGCGCGAAGACGGCTTCGGGCATCCCTTCTTTCTCTCGCGGCTGGTGCTGACGCCGGGGCGAGTGGCCCGGCTGTTCCAGCCGGATTGGCTGCTGGCGCTGAATTTTTCCGTGTACGAAAACGAAGTCGCAGAAATGGAGCGGCTCCTCGCGGGACACGACGCGGTGAACCGCGTGTCGTGCCTGGAATTGAGCAGCTACATGCGCAATACGCTGCTGCGCGATACCGATTGCATGAGCATGGCTAACTCCATCGAGGTGCGCGTGCCATTGATTGACCACGTGGTCACCGAGCAGATGTTGCGGCTGCCGGGCGCGTGGAAACTGGGGCGACAACGCAAACCGTTGCTGGTGGCCGCATTGGAAAAACCGTTGCCCCTGGACATCCTGCAGCAGCCGAAACGCGGGTTCGAGTTTCCGTGGGATCTGTGGCTGCGCGGCGAACTGCGCGACGAAGTGGAAGCCACGCTGGCCGAGCCGGGCCCGGCGCTCGCGCCGGTGCTGCAATGGGAAAGCGTGCGGCAATTGTGGCGGGACTTTCTGGCGGGGCGGATGCACTGGTCGCGCGTGTGGCTGTTCTATGTGCTGCGGAAGTGGACGGACCGGCATATTGCGGCATGAAAGTTCTCATCAATGCGGTGAGCGCAAAGCTGGGAGGCGCGGCGACGTATGCGCGCAACCTGGCGCGGAGCCTCGCGGAGCAGGCGCCGCCGGGCGATGAGTTCCTTTTTGTTGTGCCGGAAGAACGCGCGGCGGAGATGCCCTCGGGCGACGCGCGCGTGCGCGTGCTGGGCAGCAACGCAGCCGGCGGGTCGTACGCCGGACGGTGGTGGTGGGAGCAGGTGACGCTGCGCGGCCTGGCACGGCGCGAGCGGCCGGACGTGCTGTTTTCGTCGGCGAACTTCGCGATGCTGGCGTGCCCGTGCCCGCAGGTCCTGCTGGTGCGCATCCCGCTCTATTTTTCGCGGGAATACCTGGAACACGTGCTGGCGGAAAAGCCCCCCGTCTTTCGCGCGGAAATTGCGCTGCGGCGATGGCTGGTGGCGCGGTCGGTGGGCGCGGCGGACCGCGTGATGACGCCGACGGCAGCGATGCGCGACGACCTGGCGCGGTTTGTGAACATTCCGCTAGGCCGCGCCGTGGTGAACCCCTACGGCGTGCCGCGGGAACGCGTAGGAACCACCCACGCGGGCAATGCATCGGGACGATTTCGCATACTGTGGGTGTCACACTACGCGGACCACAAAAATCTGGCCACGCTACTGCGGGCCGCGGAAATCCTGCGCGGGGAAACGGATTTCGAGCTAGTGCTGACGCTCGATGCGGCACTGCGCAACGGTCAGCACACACCGATGCCCGCAGCAGAGCGCGAACTGCTTGCGCGGTTGGAAGGCGTGGCAAAGCTCGCGGGGGTGCGCAGCTACGACGAGACGTGGCAACTCTACCGCGAGGCGGACGTGTTTGTGTTTCCGTCGCTGTGCGAGTCGTTCGGGCACCCGCTGGTGGAGGCGATGGCGAGCGGGCTGCCGATTGTCGCGTCGGACATTCCCGTGCACCGCGAAATCTGTGGCGACGCGGCGGCGTATTTCCCTGTGCTCGACGCGGCGGCGCTGGCCGCGACACTGCGCGGGTTGATGCGCGACACGGCGGCGCGGGAGAGGCTGATGGCGCGGGGCGCTGAGCGCGTGAAAGATTTTTTGTGGGAGGACCACGTTGCCAGGTTGTTGGAGTTGTGGCGCAACATGGCTACGAAACGCCGGAAGGTGGCGTAATGCTGTCGCGGTCCAAGTGGGCAGACACATAGGTCCGCCCCTACAAAACAAACTGACCATGTGCGGGATTACAGGAGCGGCGCCGGGGATGGAAGACGGAATCCTGCGGCGGATGACGGCGCGGCTGGCGCATCGCGGGCCGGACGGCGAAGGATATTTTTCCACGCCGGAGGTGAGCCTGGGGCACCGGCGCCTGGCGATCATTGATGTGCCCGGCGGAGCGCAGCCGATGACCACGGCGGACGGGCGCTACACGATTATCTTCAACGGCGAGATTTACAACTTTCGCGCGCTGCGCAGCGAGATGGAAGCGGAGGGCGCGCGCTTCCGCACGAAGTCGGACACGGAAGTGCTGCTGGAACTGTGCGCGCGGCGCGGCGCGGCCGCAGCGCTCGAAAAGGCGATGGGGATGTTCGCGTTCGCCGTGTGGGACGCGGAGCGGCGGGCATTGTTTCTGGCGCGGGACCGCCTGGGCGTCAAGCCGATGTACTACACGGTGCGCGGCGGGCGGCTGCTGTTCGCGTCGGAGATGAAGGCGCTGCTGGCGCATCCCGATGTGCCGCGGCGGCTGAACGCGGCGGCAGTGGACGATTTTCTGACGTACCTCTACGTTCCCGCGCCGCAAACCATCTTCGAGGGAATTTACGAGCTACCGCCGGCGCACTGGCTGGAATGGCACGACGGCCGCGCACGTATCGAAAGTTACTGGGACGCGCTACCAGAGCCTGCGGAAGCGCCCGCGGAGCAACTCGCGGAAAAACTGCGCGAGCTTCTGGATCAAGCGGTGCGACGGCGGCTGGAGAGCGACGTGCCGCTGGGCGCGTTCCTGAGCGGGGGAATTGATTCGTCGAGCATCGTGGCGCTGATGGCGCGGGCCAGCGCGCAGACGGTGCGGTCGTTCAGCCTGGGGTTCGGCGACGGCGCGGAACATTACACGGAACTCGCGTACGCGCGGAAAGTGTCGAAGCGCTACAACACCGAACACAAAGAGCTGGAAATTCATGCGAAGTGCGCGGAACTGCTGCCGACGATGGTGGCGCACTTCGACGAGCCGTTTGGAAACCCCACGGCGCTGCTGATTTATCAACTGGCGGAGCTGACCCGGAAACACGTGACCGTAGCGCTGGCCGGCGACGCCGGCGACGAAGTGTTTCTGGGCTACCCGCGCTATCACGGCGTGCGCCTGCGGCGCTACCTGGACCTCTTCCCGCGGGCGGCGCGGCGCGCGATTGCGGCGCTGGCGCACAATATTTCGGAGAACGCGAACGGCTTCCACGCGCGGCGGCGGGCACGGGAATTTCTGACCACGGCGGGCGACCACTGGCAGCAGGCGTACGCCTCGTGGGTCAGCTACTTTTCGCCGGCGATGCGCGGCGAATTCTACACGGATGAATTTCGCGCCGCGGTGGGCGGATACGATTCGAGCGCGGTTCTGGGCGAGCACTTTGCGCGAGTGGCGCACGCGGCGCCGCTCGACCAGGTGAGCTACGTGGACCTGCACACGTTTCTGCCCTACAACCTGCTGGAGTACGGCGACCGCATGAGCATGGCGCACGCGCTCGAGCTGCGGCTGCCGTTCACCGACCACCGGCTGGTGGAGTTTTCCATGCGGCTGCCGGCGGAGATGAAGCTGCGCGGGCGAAAGACGAAATATCTGCTGCGCGAGGCGGTGCGGCCGCTGTTGCCGGCGGAAATCCTCGAACGGCCCAAGCTGGGGCTGAACCCGCCGCTGGGGATGTGGCTGCAGAGCGAGTTGACACCGCTGTTGGACACGTATCTTTCCGAAGCTAGCGTGCGCCAGCGGGGATGGTTCCGGCCGGAGGCGGTGGCGCGGTTGCGGGAAGATTTCCGCAGCGGGCGACGCGATTATTCGCTGCACCTGTGGGCGCTGCTGGTGCTGGAAGAGTGGGCGAGGCAGTACGCGTAGAAGAACGAAAATCTAAATTCGAAAAGCGAAAATCGGGAAAACACCTTAAAAGCAGGCTGACGCGCAGCCTGAAAGCGGCGTCGAGCCGCCGCACTCCAAAATCATAATGAGAATTCTGTACGTATCGCATTATTTTCCACCGGAGATGGGAGCGCCGGCGGGTCGCGTGGCGGGCCTGGCGCGGGAATGGGCGCGGGAGGGGCACGAAGTGCACGTGCTCACCGGCTTTCCGCACCATCCGACGGGGAAAATCCATCCCGACTACCGGCGCGCATTTCGCCGCGGCTTCCTGCGCGAACGCGTGGACGGCTACGACGTGCACCGCACATGGATTTTTCCAGCAGCGAACCGCGGAAAATTCCGCCGCTCGCTGAACTACGCGTCGTTCATGGCTTCGGCGACGCTGGTGGGATCGCTGCGCATGCCGCGGCCGGACGTGGTAGTGGCGACGTCGCCGCAACTGCTGTGCGCGGTGGCGGGACATCTGCTGGCTAAACGGTTCGGCACACCGCTGGTGATGGAAGTGCGCGACCTGTGGCCGGAGTCGCTGGTGGCGGTGGGAGCATCGCGGCACAGCGCGCCGCTGGTGACACTGCTGGAGCGGTTGGCGTGCGAAATGTACCGGCGCGCAAGCCATGTGGTGACGATTACCGAAGCGCAGCGCGCGGCGATTGTGGCGGAAGGAGTTTCCGAGGCGCGGGTGAGCGTGATCCCCAATGGAGTGGACGCGGCGTTTTTTGAGAAGGCGGCAGCGCGGCGCACGGACGGGAAGTTTGTGGTGACGTACATCGGAACGCTGGGCATGGCGCATCGGCTGGAAACGCTGCTCGAAGCGGCGCACTTAGTGCGCGACGACGCGAACGTGGAGTTCCACATTGTGGGCGAAGGCGCGCGGCGCGAGGCGCTGGAAGCGCGCGCGAAGGAATTGCGGTTGACGAACGTGACGTTTGCCGGAGAACGCCCGCGCGGCGAAGTGCCGCAATGGATTGCGGAGTCGGACGCGTGCGCGGTGCTGCTGCGGCACACGGAAGTGTTTTTGACCGTGGTGCCGTCGAAAATGCTGGAAATCATGGCCGCGGGGAGGCCCATCATCCTCGGCGTGGAGGGCGAAGCGCTGGCGCTGCTGGAGCGCGCGCGCGCGGGAATCGGCATCGCACCGGAAAGCGCGGAGCAACTGGCCGCGGCCATTCACCGGCTGCGGGACGACGCGGCGCTGGCCGCGCAGCTCGGCGAGAACGGACGCGCGTTCGTGCAGCGGGAGTTCCGCCGAGAGGCGCTGGCTGAGAAGTACCTGGAGTTGCTGGAGCGGGTGCGGGGAACAGCGGCGGGGGGCGAGAAAGAGTGTTTGAAGGTTGAAAGGTTGGAAAGTTGAAAGGTTGCAGCGTGGTTGATGCACTTACCTTAGGCGAAGTGGAGCGACCATGAGAACCTACTTTTTTCTGCTGATGCTGTCGACGCTGGTGTCGTTCGGGCTGACGCAGTGGCTGGCGCGACTGGCCACGGCACGCAACTGGACGCGCAACGAGAACGGCGATTCCATGGGCGTGCCGCGACTGGGCGGCGTGAGCGTGTTTGCCACGGCGCTGATCATGATGGTGCTGCTGATCCTGTGGGATAACCAGGTGGCGGCGCGCGTGAAGGCGGAGTTGCCGCTGGCGCTGGGACTGGCCGCCGCGGCGGGCGCGGTGTTTCTGATCGGTCTGTACGACGATCTGCGCGGCGCGCGGCCGTGGCAAAAACTGGCCGTGCAGTGCGCGGCGGCGATCGGGCTGTACTTCACGGGATTTCGCGTGGAGGTGGTGACCAACCCGTTCACGCACAGCGCAACGCATCTGGGCTGGATGTCGCTGCCGCTCACGCTGCTGTGGCTGGTGGCGATTTCCAACGCGTTTAACTTGATTGACGGGCTGGACGGTCTGGCGGCGGGAGTGGGGCTGTTCGCCACGGTGACGCTGTTCTTGTTGGCCATGCTGCAAGCGAAAAGTTTTGTGGCGGCGATTACCGTAGCGCTGGCCGGCGCGCTCTTCGGATTCCTGCCGCACAACTTCAACCCCGCGCGAATTTATCTGGGCGACTCGGGGAGTCTGACCATCGGCATGGTGCTGGCGGCGCTGGCTATCGACAGTTCGCAGAAAGGCCCGGTGCTGCTCACGGTGGCCATCCCGCTGATGATTTTTGGGCTGCCGCTGCTTGATGTGAGCGTGACCACGGCGAGGAGGTTTTTGTCCGGGCAGCCGCTGTTCCACCGCGACGAGGAGCACTTGCACCACCGGCTGCAGAAAATCGGGATGACGCCGCGCGCGTCGGTGCTGCTGCTCTACGGACTGGCGGCGCTGTTCGCACTGGCGTCGCTGCTGCTGGTGAACTACAAGGGCGCCACCGCGCCGCTGATCGCGCTGCTGTGCGGCATCCTGGCGTGGATCGTGGTGCGGCAGATGCAGTATGCGGAGTTTGCGGAGCTGGATTCGCACGTGCGCACGGAATGGCGCAGCCAGCGGCGCGTGCTGCGAAATCAGATTCTGCTGCGCAAGGCCACCGATGAACTGCGCGCGACGACTTCCCTCGAAGAGACGTGGGGCGTGGCGCGGCGTATTTTCGAAGCGCTGGAGTTCACGACGGCGGCGTGCGAGCTGTCCGGGCGCAATACCTGGCAGTGGAAGCGCGGCGCGGTCGAAACCACGGCGCAGTCCTGGACGTTGACCATTCCGCTGGCCCACGAAGGCCGCGCCTTCGGCACGCTGCGGCTGACGCGGCCGATGTTTCACGAAGCGCTGCTGTTTCGCGTGTCGCCGCTGCTGGAGTTTTTCGGCAATGACTTTGCGGGGCGGTTGGCGCAGTTGATGGAGACGGCGGCGCCGGAAAACCGGATGAAGATGGCGGCGGGAGGTCGGTAGGAAAAAACGAGGAGAGACGAGCGCGTCGCTAACGAATCGCGGTGATGACGGCGGGGGTTGCGGGGCGCGGGGGGCGCTGGGCGTAGTCGAGCAGGAACCACGCGGCTACGATGGCGGCCAGGACGGCCAGCAGAAAATAGATCCAATGCCGGCGAATGTGCTCGAAGTAGGTTTTTAGCACGCTGCGCTTTTTGCGCACGCGGATGCGCTGCGGCCCGCCGGAGCTGCTCACCGGCGTGTTGCACCATGGGCAGGCTTCGGCGTCGAGTTGGAGCCGGCCGCCACACTTGGGGCAGACGCGGGAGATGTGTTTGGTCTCGGCCATGCGACTTCGAGATGTATTACAAGTTGAGCAATTCGTCCAGCAGGAAAAGAGCGGCGAGTGAAGGAAAAGCAATGCTTGGCAACCTCCGATGCACGCAGATAAACGAAGATGAATGATCTCGTGTCGTATTTGCTGGCGCAGGCACGCTACCGGCCGGTGGCCACAGCTAAATTTTCCGCCGGGGAAATCTGGCGGCGCGGACGGCTGCGTCTGGTGAACTCGCTGGAGCGCGACCTGCCCAGCTTTTCGAGCTACCTGCTGCGCTCGCGCTTCCAGCCGTTCTATCCAGCGCGGGCGCTGCAAGCGGCGGAGTTTGGCAGCCACTATTTGCGAGCGGCGGAAACGGCGCTCGCGCGCGTGGAGGAGATCCACAAGCACGAATTCGAGATATTCGGCGAGCGCTACGCGTGCGGCGCGGAAATCGACTGGCACCGCGATCCGAAAAGCGGTCATCGCTGGCCGCTGCGCAACGCGGGCGAACTGCGCATCGTGAACGCGGCCCCCGAAGCGGACGTGAAGCGGCCGTGGGAGCTGGCGCGATTTCACCATCTGCTGCCGCTGGCGAAGGCTTACCTGCTGACGCGGGAGCCGCGGCATGCCGCAGAATTCGCGGCGCAGATTCTGCACTGGGTGAAGGAAAACCCATACCCGCGAGGCATCCACTGGGCCATGCCCATGGAAGCGGCCATCCGCGGTGTGAACTGGATAGCGGCGGGGGCGTTTTTCGCCACGGACGAAGCGCTCCATGAACCGTTCTGGCAGAAATATTTGCGCGCGCTATTTTTGCACGGCCGGTTTGTGTACGCGCACCGTGAATGGAATCCGGTGGCGCGCGGGAACCACTACCTGGCATGTGTCGTCGGACTGCTGCACATCGGCACGCTCTTTGCCGATCAGCCGGAGGCGCAGCGCTGGCTGCGGTTTGCGCGGCGGGAATTTGTGCGCGAGATGAACGCGCAGGTGCGCGAGGACGGCGTGGCGCACGAAGGCTCGTCGGGATACCACATTTTTTTGACAGAGATGTTCTTGAGCGGGGCGCTGCTGCTGACGCGATTGGACGCGTCAAGAGATGGCGCACAGGCTGATCGCCTTTGCTACAGCGCGCCGGAGGCGTGGGCGCAACTAGCGGAAAGTTGCGGCAAAGAGTTTACGGCGCGGCTGGAAAAAATGTTTGAGTTCGCGGCCGCGCTTGCAGCGGGACGCGAGCGGACGCCCATCCTGGGCGACGCGGACGACGGGCGGCTGCTGCCGTATTGCGCAATGGAAGGCGAGGCTGCCGCACACCTGCTTAGCGTGGGTCGCGCGCTCTTTGGGCGCAGCGACTGGCCGAGCGGCGCGCACGGTTGCGAGGAAGGCTGGTGGCGTCTGGGACGCGCGCCGGAACCGCCGAGTTCGCCGGGAAGCGTTTTTCGGGAAAGCGTGGCGTTCCATCATTCGGGATATTTCTTCTTCGCGTCACCGCGGATGCGCGGAAGCGTGCGCTGCGGGCCGCTGGGAATCAACGGCTGGGCCAACCACGCACACTGCGATCAGCTCAACGTGGAATTTTGCTGGGACGGCAAGCCGGTGGTGGTAGATCCGGGGACGTATCGCTACTCCGGCAGCACAGCGGAGCGCAACGAGTTTCGCTCGACGCGAGCGCACAACACTGTGATGGTGGATGGTAAGGAGCAAAATCGTTTCTGGCCCGGGCTGCTCTTCCGCATGATGGACGACACGCGCAGCGACGCGAAGGTGTGGCGCGCGGGCCTGGAGCGCGTCGAATTCGTGGGCGAGCATTCCGGCTACCAGCGGCTGCGCGGCAAGCTGGGCGTGACGCGGAGAGTAGCGCTGGATCGGCAGCGCGACATTCTGTTTGTTAACGACACGCTGCGCGGCAAGGGAACGCACGAGCTGGAATGGTTTTTTCATCTGGCCCCCGGGATTGTTCCAGAGCCGCTCCGCCCTGGGGAGGCATGGTCTGGCGACGTCGTAGCGATGGCGGAATTGGCGCCGGAAGCGGCGGGATTTCTGTTTCAGGTGGCATGGCGCGTGGGGCCGTTGCTGATGATTGCAGCCGCGCCGGAAAATGTGCCATTGGAAACGACATTGAAAAGTGGTTGGGTGGCGCCGCGGTACGGGCAGCGCGAAGAAGCGGCGGTGGTGCATTTTCGGTGCGAGGCGAAGCTGCCGGTGAGCGTGGGATTTGCGTTTTTGGCGGCGGACACAAATTGAGAGGTTGAAGGCGCTGAAGCGATGAAGCAGGTAGTGCAAAACCTGAAGAACGGAAGAATCGGCGTGGAGGAAGTGCCGGCGCCGGCGGCGGGAGCATTCGGCGCGCCCGGAGTTCTGGTGGCGACGGCGTGCTCGCTGATTAGTCCGGGGACGGAACGCGCGGCGGTGGAGCTGGGGAAGTCGAGCCTGCTCGGGAAGGCGCTGAAGCGGCCGGACCAGGTGAAGCAGGTGCTCTCTAACTTGCGGCGGGAGGGATTGGCGCAAACGGTGCAGAAGGTGCAGCAACGGCTGGACGTGACGCGGGCGATGGGCTACTCATGCGCGGGCACCGTGCTGGAAGCGCGCGAGTGCGAAATTACGCCGGGGACGCGGGTGGCGTGCGTGGGCACGGACGCGGCCACGCACGCGGAGATTAATTTTGTGCCGCGGAATTTGTGCGCGGCGATTCCCGAGGGCGTGAGTTTCGAGGAGGCTTCGTTCGTAGCACTGGGAGGGATTGCGCTGCACGCGGCGCATTTGTCCAACGCGGCGCCCGGCGAACATGTGGCGGTGCTGGGATTGGGGCCGGTTGGGCTACTGCTGGCGCAGGTGCTACGTGCGTCGGGATGCCACGTGGCGGGATTTGATTTGCGCGAAGACCGCATCGCGGTGGCGCGGAAGCTTGGATTCGAACACGTGGCGCAGGCGGAGCGCAGCAGCTTGCACGAGACGCTGCGCGGCTGGGGAGTGTTTCGCGGCTTTGCGCGCGTGTTTATCGCCGCGGCGAGCAAGAGCGCGGAGCCGGTGGAATGGGCTGTGGAAGCGGCGGCGGACCGCGCGATGCTGGTGGTGGTGGGCGACGTGCGAACGGATTTGCCGCGGAATGCGTGCTACGCGAAAGAACTTTCCGTGGTTTACGCGAGGTCCTACGGGCCGGGGCGGTACGATCCGGCGTACGAAGAGGGCGGCGAGGATTTCCCGATCGAACTGGTGCGGTGGTCGCTGCGGCGAAACCTGGAAGAGTTTTTATCGTTGCTGAAGACAAAACAGATTGCCGTGGCACCACTGATCACGCACCGCTTCGCGGTGGACGACGTGACGCGGGCGTACGAGGTGGTGTCGAACGGTAAGGCGGCGTCGCTGGGCGTGCTGCTGGAATATTCAAAGGCGGAGCGGAACCCATCGGCAACAATGCAGCTGGCGCAGTTGGCGGCGCGGAAGGCAGGAACAATTGGCGTCGGCGTGATCGGCGCAGGAAGCTACGCGAAAGCGTATCTACTGCCGGCGCTGAAGCGCGATGCGCGCGTGCGGCTGGTGAGCGTCGCCAACATGAGGGGCGTCTCGGCAAAAAAGGCAGGGGAAGAATTTGGGTTTGCGCGATGCACTACGGACGCTGAGGAGATTCTCCGCGATGCGGAGATTGATGCGGTGATCATCGCGACGAGGCACCGCTGGCATGCGGCGCTGGCCGTGGCGGCGATAAGGGCGGGCAAGGCGGTGTTCCTCGAAAAGCCGATGTGCCTGAACGAAGTAGAACTGGAGCGGATGGTGGCGGCGCACGCGAGGAATCCGGTGCCGTTCATGCTGGGGCACAACCGACGGTTCGCGCCAGCTACGCGAGCGCTCGAAGAGTTTTTCGCGGGCGCGCGGCCGATGAAAATTGGCTACACGGTGCACGCGGGGCCGCTGCCGGAAAAGCATTGGCTGCGCGACCCGGCGCAGGGCGGAAGAATTCTGGGCGAGGTCTGTCATTTTGTGGATTGGTGCCGCGCGATGATTGGTGCGCCGGTGACGAAGATCGCGGCGACACGGCGGGGCGAGCTGCCCAACGAGGATGTGAACGCAGTGCTGCATTTTGTGGATGGGTCGTTGGCGACGATTGCCTACGATTGCCTTGCGCCCGCGGATGTGCCGAAAGAACGGATTGAGATTTCCGCGGCAGGGCGCACGGCCACCCTGGATGATTTTGCGCGCGCAACGTTCGCAAGCGATGGAAGAAAGAAAACGATGAGCTTCCGCGGGAAGGGACAAGCGGAAATGGTGGCAGCGTTCCTGGCGGGCGTGGCCAGCGGGAAAATGCCGATGGAGTTTGCGGAGTGGGTGGCGACGGCGAGGGCAACACTGCAAGTAGCGAGTGGCTAAATCGAAAGCACGAAACGCGAAATTCGAGACTCGAAATAACGGGCGGCGAGGAGCCGCCCGTTATTATTTTGGGCGCGAAAGTGGAATTGGATTGGACGGGGAGTTAGAGTATGCGCGAGAATAGCGGGACTCATTGCGCATTAGAATAGCGTCGTGAGAGAAAACAAATTCCTCGGGCCGGCGATACGAAGAGGGACTCCTTGAAAATTGCGGTGATTGGCTGCGGATATGTGGGGCTGGTGACGGGCGCGTGCCTGGCGGAGATCGGGCATCACGTGGTGTGCACGGACAACGACGAGTCGAAAATCCGCACGCTGAACGCGGGGAAGCTGCCCATTTACGAAGCGGAGCTGGACGGCATTGTGGCGCGGATGCGCGCGGACGGGCGGCTGACGTTCACGGCCAATGGCGGCGAGGCGGTGCGCGGCGGCGAAGTGGTGTACATCTGCGTGGGCACGCCGCCGCTGGAGACGGGCGAAGCGGACCTTTCGGCAATCGACAACGTGGCGCGGCTGATCGCCACGGAAGCGACCAGCTCGAAGCTGGTGATCGAGAAGAGCACGGTGCCGGTGCAGACCGGGCAGCAACTGAAGCGCGCGCTGGCGGTGTACGGGCGGCACGGCGGCGTGGAGTTTGCGGTGGCGTCGAACCCGGAGTTCCTGCGGGAAGGCACGGCGGTGCTGGATTTTCTCTACCCCGACCGAATCGTGGTGGGCGTGGACAACGGCGACGCGGAAAAGACATTGCGCGAAATCTACCGGCCGATTTTGGAGCGCAGCTTCCAGTGTCCGCTGCCGGAGGCCATGCGGCCGAAGGTGCCGCTGCCGGCGTTCATCGTGACCACCATCAACAGCGCGGAGCTGATCAAGCACGCGTCGAACAGTTTTCTGGCGCTGAAGATTTCCTATGCCAATGCGCTGGCGGATTTGTGCGAGCGGCTGGACGCCAACGTGGAAGAAGTGACGCGGGCGATGGGCATGGACCCGCGCATCGGGCCGCAGTTCCTCAAGGCGGGGCTGGGCTTCGGCGGATTCTGCCTGCCGAAGGACGTGCAGGCGTTCATGCGGTTGGCAGAGAAAGCCGGAGTGGACTTCACGCTGCTGAAGGAAGTTGAACGCATCAACAAGCGGCGCATCGACCATTATCTGGAAATTACGAAACACGCGCTGTGGGTGCTGAAAGATAAGAAGATCGGCATGCTAGGACTGGCGTTCAAAGCCAACACCGACGATATACGGTTCGCGCCGGCGATCGACCTGATCAAGCGGCTGCTGGCGGAAGGGTCGAAGATTGCGGCGTACGATCCGGAAGCCATGGAACGAACGCGGGCGGTCTATCCGGAGTTGCGCTACACCAAGGATGAGTATGAAGCAGCGGAGGGCGCGGAGGCGCTGATGATCGTGACGGAATGGGCGCAGTTCAAGAATTTGGACTGGCCGCGCGTGTGCAAATCCATGGCCCGGCCGTTGATTCTGGACGGCAGAAACCTGCTGGACCCGGCAGAAATGCGCGGGATGGGTTTTGAATATCATTCGATTGGGAGGCCGGAGTGAGCAGCTAGAAAAGGGATCAGGGACCAGGGAGCAGGCATCAGGGGCGCCGGCGAGAGCCGGCGCTTTTTGCTTTATGCGACGAGGCCCCGCCTCTCCCCGACAAAAACGGTCGGGGCGCAAAAGGCGCGAAAGAGGCGGGCTACACTTTCCGCGAAATTTCGCCCGCGTACTGCTTTTTGAAGAAGCCCAGGGTGAGGCGGAGGCCTTCGTCGAGAGAAATTTTGGGTTCCCAATGCAGCAGGCGCTTGGCCTTGGAGATGTCGGGGCAGCGCTGCTTGGGGTCGTCCACGGGAAGCGACTCGAAAACGATTTCGGTTTTGGCGCCGAGCAGCTCGCGGACGCGGCGTGCAAATTCGAGGATGGTAATCTCCTGCGGGTTGCCGATGTTGGTAGGCTCGTGCTCGTCGGAGAGCATGAGCTTGAAAATGCCGTCGATGAGATCGCTGACGTAACAGAAGCTGCGGGTCTGCTTGCCGTCGCCGTAAACGGTGATGGGGTCGCCGCGAAGCGCTTGATAGACAAAGTTGGGCAGGGCGCGGCCGTCGTTGAGGCGCATGCGCGGGCCGTAGGTGTTGAAGATGCGCACGATGTGCGTGTCCACGCCGTGCGCGCGATGGTAGGCCATGGTCATGGCCTCGGCGAAACGCTTGGCTTCGTCATAGACGCCGCGCGGGCCGATGGGATTCACGTGGCCCCAGTAGGATTCCGGTTGGGGCGTGACTTGCGGGTCGCCATAACACTCGGAGGTGGAAGCGAGCAGGTACTTCGCTTTTTTGGCGAGAGCCAGCCCGAGAGAATTGTGCGTGCCGAGCGCGCCGACCTTGAGGGTCTGGATGGGGAGCTTCAAGTAGTCCACCGGGCTGGCGGGCGAGGCAAAGTGGAGGACGTAGTCCACCGGGCCGGGGACGTCGATGTAGCGGGTGACGTCCTGGCGTGCGGAACGGAAGCGCGGATGGGACGTCAGGTGGGAAATGTTGGACTCGGTGCCGGTGATGAGGTTGTCGAGGCAGAGCACGTCCCAGCGTTCGGCAATGAGGCGATCGCAAAGATGAGAGCCGAGAAATCCCGCACCGCCGGTGATGACTGCGCGCAAAGTTGAGTCTCCCGAACAGAAGAAGGGATATGAAACCACAGATGAGCAGAGATAGAAAGACGAAAACCGAAAAATCGAAAAACGAAAATCGGAGGACAAAAGTCAGCGGAGGGAGAGGGTGAGGGAATTCCTTTTCGCGTCGCAGTTGATGGAGAGCGAGCGGTCCCCGTCTTTGGGAAATGTGCCGCTGAGTTCACGGACTTCGTCAAAGCCAGCGTCGGGGGAATTGACGCGCACCCGAATGGTGCGCTCGCCGGCGCGGAGGATCACGGACTCGGAAAACCTGCCGACATAACGCGGGGCGGCGAAGGGCAAACGATGCACTTCGTCATGCACGAGGTTTTCCTCCAGGACCAGGCGGTCGTCCACCCAGACGGAAATAGCGCCGGCGCGAAAGTTGTGTTGCAGAGAGATTGCCAGGACGGATTGGGCCGACGGCAGGAACGCCCACAGCACGAGCACCAACAGGGCAAGCACGGCGACGAGGAGCGTGACTTGCTTGCGGCGCGCGCTCCAGGCGCGGACGCGGCCGATCACATGCGTGGCGAGATCCGAGGCGCGTTCGCGAGGGCCAACCGCCAGGGGCAACGTGGCGGAAGCCTCCGCAGTTGGCAGGCGCATGGTCTGTTCGGCTGCGGGAGCGGCGCCAGCCGGAGCAGGAACCGGTGCGTGCGGAGCCTGGCCGCTCAGGAGGCAGTCGAGGTCGCCGGCAAATTCATCTCCGGTTTGATAACGAGACTCGCGGGGCTTGGCGAGAGCGCGGGCAATGACGGCGTCGAAGTCGGGACGCAAAGCGGGGATGAGCGCGCTGGGAGGAGCGGGATCGCGATAGACGATCTTGAACATAAGGTCGGCGAGCTCTCCGGTGAAAGGCTTTTCGAGCGTGAGCATCCAGTAGAGGATGACGCCGAGAGAGAAAAGGTCGGCGCGGCCGTCCACGCGCTCGCCGCGCACCTGCTCGGGCGACATGAAGGCGGGAGTACCAATCATTTCGCCCTGCACGGTGACCTGCGATTTGCGGAGTCGCGCCACACCGAAGTCGGTGATGATGGGGCGGCCGGCGGGAGTGACGATGATGTTGGCGGGCTTGATGTCGCGGTGCACGATGCCCGCGGAGTGCGCGTAGTCGAGCGCTTCGGCGATCTGTTTGACGAGGCCAAGAGTTTCGCCGACCGGGAGCGGAGCGGGAGCGGCATCGACCAAGGACAGGAGCGTGCGGCCGGCGATGAGCTCCATCACGATGAAGGGAGTGCGGGCGGTCTCGTCCACGCCGACGTCGTAAATGGTGACGATGCCCGGGTGGGAGAGTTTTCCCGCGGCCTGGGCCTCGCGGAAAAAGCGCTCGCGAAAACCTTCGGTTTCTCCCGGGGCGAAACCCTGCAGACGAATGGTCTTCACCGCGACTTCGCGGTCAATCATGGGATCGCGGCCGCGGAAGACCGTGCCCATCGATCCGCTGCCCAGTTCATCGAGGATTTCGTAACGACCGAGTTGCGACATGCGTGTGTCCGGCACCCGTGCAAATCAATTCGTTCGAATGGTAGCACGAGGGGGCGGCGCGGCTGGGGAGCGGAATAAAGACGAAGTTCGAAGCAAGCAAGATGCCCACTTAGAGGTGGCCGCTACAGGCGCTTGGCGGAGAGGATTTTGACGGGAGGGGTAAGCTTCTGCGCGTCGGCAGGGGCGGCCTGAATTTTGCGAACGACGTCCATGCCCTTGATCACACGGCCGAAGGCGGCGAAGCCCTGTCCATCGGGGTTGCGAGCGCCGCCGAAATCGAGCGCGGGCTGGTCGCCGATGCAAATGAAAAAATCGGAGGTGGCGGTGTCGGGAGTGTCGCGGGCCATGGAGACGCAGCCGTCGGTGTGGGCGAGTCCTGTTTTGTTGGTGCGCTCGAGAGGGATGGGCGGAAATCCGCTGCGTGCGCGGGCGGGGTCGGCGCCGGCCTGAATGACTTCGATCTTCACTTTCTTGTCGGGCTGGTTGCTAAGGCGCACGGTGCGATGAAAGACGCCGCCGTTGTAGAAACCGGCGTCGACGTAGCGCAGGAAATTGGCCGCGGTGACGGGCGCGCGGGCGGCGTCCACTTCGATGGTGATGGCGCCGAGCTGGGTTTCGAAGAGGACTCGGACGGGAGGAGGGGCCTGCGCGCGCGATGACGGTACAGCAAACAACAAAATGCAAACGACGATGATTCGCAGAATGGAGATTTTCAGATTGCAGATGGCAGAAATGAAGTGCATGGAAGCCTCGCAAAAGACGATGGGAACAGGCCAAACACTAACACAGAGGACGCAAAGAAGGCGCAGAGGACACAGCTCAAACACACAGGAGCCGCCGAGGGGTGGACGCTACGGGGAGAAGGCGCGTTTGAGGGCGCGGGCCAGAGGGTACCAGAAGCGGCTGGAGTGGGTGAGCAACGCAGCGGCGCGGCCGAGCGCGCGGCGCTGCGGCGAATCGAGAGCGAACTCGCGTCCGGCGCGGCGGACACGGAAGATGCGGCCGAGCAGTTCAGCGGATTCGAGCGGGGCATCGGCGTGGGGCAGCGCATCGCCTTTGGTGATGAGTACCGCGCGGCCATCGCGAGCGAGTTTGCGGATTACGCGGTGGGCGAAGAGGCGGCCTTCGCGGGCAAAGAGCACCACTTCGCCAAGATGGATGCGCGCAGCGTCTTCGCGGCGAACGGAAATCGCGTCACCGGAGCGCAGCCAGGGCCACATACTGCCGCCGAAGACGCGGAGCGTGACCGTGCCGCCGGAACGGAGGACGTCGGCGAGCATCTCGGCGCGGAGGCGGACGTCGTCGGGAACGAGTTCGGGGGGAGCAGCCGTGGAGATGGTGTTCATGTGAGAGTGCAGAATGGTCGAAGCATTATAAAAGCATAGATGCGCGCGGATAGAAAGTTGCAGAGTGACAGAGTTGCAGAGTGACAGCGAAATTCGTCGATCCACACATCCTCTGAATCGGGACCATGCGCTCCTACGAAGCAAAAAGGCGAAGACCAGTACGATGAGGATTAGAAGACGTCGAAGGAATAGATGCGGCCCTGGGTGTCGCCGACGTAGAGCTTGAGGAGATAGACGTCGAAGCTGGGCTCGCCGATGACCACGCCGGCATTGACGGTGCGGCTGGCGAGGACGGTGCCGGCGGCCGGGTCAATCTTGTACAGGTTGCCGTCGGAGGAGCCGACGTAAATGAAACTGGTAAAGGGATTAAACATGGGGCCGGAGATGGTGCCGATGCCGGAGGGGTTGGTGTAACCGCCGGCAGCGCCGATGGTTTCGCCCCCGCAGGTGAGGTTGTAAATGAAGTTGACCTTGCGAATGGTGCTGGCGCCGGCGGTGGTGGTGGTGAAGAAAATGTTTTCGTTGCGGAGAAGTCCAGTGCCGATGGGAATGGGGAAGCCGGTGCCGGAGGTGGCGCCAAAGGAGAACGTGTTGACGCAGGAGGCGATGTCGTTGCGCACGGCAACGAGGTCGCCTGAATCGGTGACGGCGTAAACGACCTTGTTGTCGAAATTCAGCGTGGGAGAGCCGCTGATGTCGCCGAGGCTGAAATTGGAGATGCCCGCGCCGGTCACGCTGTCGATTTTCCAGAGGCTTGGCTGGCCACCGAGGTTGGAAAGAGTGGAGACCCAAATGGTGTTGTTAGCGTAGTCCACGACAGGAGTGGAATTGACATGGTCCATGTTGCCAGGGGTAAAGGTCCAGACGATCGCGCCAGTATTCGCGTTCAGGGCGTACACGCTGTTGGCAGTGGTGGAGAACTCACGGGTGCCGACGAAGACCAGATCCGTGGTGGGAGTGAAGCCGCCGTTGGCAAAACTCTTGAGCTGCAAGGCGATGCCGCCCTGAATGATGCCGCCCACAGCAACCAGAGCGCCGGGGGAACCGGGCGCAGGAGTGACCCAAATCAGCACCCCGGTGTTGGCATTGAACGCATAGACGCGACCATCGTTGGAGCCAACATAGGTGACGTCAACGGCAAGCGTGCTGTCCGCCGAGGAAATCACTGCGGGACGGGTCTGAATCATGTCGCCGGTGGTGCCGATGGGGCTGGAGGGCTGGTAATTGCGCGCGCCGGTTACGGCATTCATGCTGTGAACATCGAAGTCATCCGAGCCAGCTACGACTTTGTTGCCGGGATCGAGACCGGGGGGCGCGAGAATGGTACTGGAGGTTTTGTAGCTCCAATTCTTGTTGGCGCCGCCTGAGGCGGAGGTGGTCACCGTGGAGGTGGCGGCACTGCCCAAAGAGAAATGTGGAGGAGCAACAACCGCGGCGCCGGTGATGAAGTTGTTGTCGCGAGTGTAGATCTTGTAGCTGTATTGGGTGGACGGAGTGATGACATTGTCAGAGCCGTTCTCATCGGTGACGGTGACGGTGGCGGGTGAGGCGGCGAAGTTGGCGGCGTTGGAGGCGATCGTTTCGCCGAGGACGGGCTGGCTGCCGAAGATGTAGGTAGTGCCGTCGACGGGAGCGAACGTGGGAGCGGTCGCGCCGGGCTTTCTGGCTATCAGGGCGCCATCATAGTTGGCGCCCGTGGCACCGGCCGGAAAAGTGAAATTCAGAGTGACTTCGGAAACGCCCGGGGTAACCGAGCCGACGGTAACGTCGCGAAGAAAATGAACCTCGACCTTCGGGCGATTGGCGACGGTGGCGTTTTCTTTGGAGGCGTACGTAGATGTTTTGTTCTGAAAGGTCTCGTTCGAGTCGAGGACCATGAGTCCCCGATTGGTAAGGGAGCCATCGACCCAACCCTGGGGGATGTTGGCGACGGTGCCATCGCCGAGCAGAGTGTAGGTGATGGTGACGTTGTTGGTGGTGCCAGTGCTCTGGGTATTGGCGGCGGTCGCATTGAAATCGCCGCCGGCGGCTGTCCATGCAGTTGCGGTCGCTCGGTTGTTCCAAGTCACCTGGCTCTCAACCCAGGCCCCGGCAGCGGTCACGCGATGGATTCTATTGGAACGGGCGGGGTTGGGGGCAGTCAATAAAAAGAGTTTCACGAAGGAGGTTTTCACGGCCGCGGTGGAGACGATGGAAGACAGGTCAAATTGCACAATGCCGCGTTCCCTTGCTGTGCCTGCTGCGGTGGATGACACGTTGAACGTGGTCAGTGCTCCGGAATTGGTGGTGGCGGCATTTTGTCGCAGAAAGGAATCCGCGGAAGCGGTAAGAGTGGTGACCTCGTCCGCGCGGAGCGGCGGCGCCGGTAACGCGAGCAAAGCCACCAGCACCAGGGATACGATGCATCGAATTCGATGGAACGCACTCATACGAGCCCTCCTAGAAACTGCCCACCCTCAAAACACATCGCAATCTGTTCTACAGCATTGCGGTGAGTTGGCCAATCAGTAAGCTGCTTGGGCGTCGCGAAAGCGTTACTTCTGGTCGGGCGCTTTCAACGTGAACTGCGCGCTCTGTACGGGTTTGTCGCCGAGCCGGACACGCACCGTCCAGGTACCCAGCAGGCTGCGCTGGGTAATGTAGGTGCCGGCCACAGCGAGCGGAGTAATCACCGTGGGAGTGCCGCGGCTGGAAGTCAGGAACGCGTCGACCACAGGAGAGGCCCCTAGGACGGCGCGTGCGCGGGGCTGCGCCGTACTGGCGCGGAACGGCGTAGCCTTCTTGACGTAGAGGCTGCCGTCGGGCAGGAAGAACTCCACGGTCTGCACCAAGTCTCCGGAGACGTTGGGCCAGGTGACAAACACAAAGATGTCGCGGAGCTTGCCAACGGTGAACGTGGTGTTGGTGGAGCGGCACTCCGTGGTGGGGCTCTCACAAAAGAAAACCTCGGTGACAGCATTCACCGTCGGCTTGAGCGGCTTCACCTTCTTGCCATCCGCATCCGTGCGCCCGCGGCCCTCAGGCCGGCGATTCTGCGCGACGGCGGGCGCTGCCAGAGCCAGCAGTGCGCCCGTCAGAAGAATTGCGCCGCCCAGGACTTTCATGTGTCGTTTCATGGCTCCTCCGCAAAACTCGTGCATACGCAATCTGGTTGCGGGCCGGCGCTGTTTGCCTGACAGCAGACGGCACGCCCCCCGTCTCACCTACTAAGAAGCTTTGGGCGCCCCGGCACACAGACCGCCGCCGGCGGGCAGCTTGCCGCAGGCGAGCGCGGTGGTCTCAAAAATCTTCTCCGAGAGGCACTGCGGTTTGACGTAAGGCTTCCGCTGGGAAGTGCCGGCCGCGGTCGTGGCGTTCTGCTTGTTTGTGCTCATAGGGCATCTCGCTCCTGTGAAGTGCTCAGCGCAGCGATGTGAACGAGCTGAGCGGGATGGGAATTCGATGTGGCGTGCAGGCGGCCGAGGGCGCGCAGGCCGCTCACGGGATTTCGAACGCCGGCCAGGCGCGCGGCGGCTTCCGCCAACTCACACGCGCGCTCGGAAGGACCGCCGAGATCGCCGTCTTCCATGAAGGCGAGGCCCGGGCAACGCTGGCAGTGATGGCGGATGTCACAGTCATTGCAGGTGGCCAGGTCGCTTTCCCTGACGTTGCGGACGCGCAGCATTTTTGGCGAACTGTACCAGATATCGGAGAAGGATTTTTCGCGCAGGTTGCCGGTGGGCAGCGGCATTTGCACGCAGGGATAAATATCTCCGTAGGGCGAAATGTAGAGGCTGTTGTGCCCGGCGCTGCATGGGATGTTGTCGAAGGCCGCGGCCATTTCTGCGCCCCCGGCTTTGGCGGGCGCCGGCGCGGGCGTGTCAAAGACCGGGGCCTGCATCACGGGCAGCAACTCGCTGGGAGCCAGGCGCATGTCCAACGTGCTGCGATTGCCGTCCATCATGGGCGTGATGGTGGGGTCCATAATGAAAGTGACACCGAGCGAATCAGCCAGCGCTTGCACTTCGCGCCAGACGGCGATGTTCTGCTTCATGAGCGGGCAGGAGATTTTGACCAGCAGTCCCTGCGCATGGCAGAAGCGCAGCGCCTCGAGAGTGCGCGCGAAGGAGCCGGGCACCTTGGTGATGCAATCGTGGATGGCGGCGTCCGCGCTGTACAAGCTGATCTGAATGCGGCGCACGCCCAGGCGGCGGAGCTGCGCGGCGCGCTCCTCGGTGATAAGCAGGGCGTTGGTCTTCAGGGTGACGTCGAAGCGCAGTTGGCGGGCGTAGGCCAGCAGGTCGAAGAAGTCGGGGCGCAGAAAAATCTCGCCGCCGGAGAAGGTCAGGAAGAGCGTGCCGGCGTCGGCCAGCTCGGCGAGCACGCGCTTGATTTCCGCGGTGGTCATCTCGCCGTGGTCGGCATGGTCTAGATAGCAGTGCACGCAGCGCTCGTTGCAGCGGTAGGTGACGTCGAAATGCACGTTGAGCGGGGCGTTGCGCGCCAGCGAACGCGCCACCAGACGGTCCATCACGGCCGCGCTAGCCACGGGACACCTCCGCGGCAGCAGCGGCTTCCGTATGCAGAAGCTTTTTGGCAGCCAGCTCGGCGATGAGCTCGCGCGTGTCGGCCAGCGCCGTGGCGGCGTCTACTTCGAATTCGTCCACGAGGAGCCGGGCGATTTCTTCGGCGGTGCGCTCGCCGGTGGAGTGCTTCCAGATGAATCCGGCCGTGGGGTTGAGCTCGTGCAGCACGCTATCCTCGGGCGAAATCACCACCACCACGCCGTCAATTTCACGCCAGGCGGCCAGCGGATTCTGCGCCGGGCGAACGGAGGCGAGTGCCGGCTGCGGGGCGCTCACGGGAGCACCTCCCAGAAGCTGGAGTCGCGCTTGAAGTGAAGGCGAAAGAAGGGCAGCGCTTCGGCACAGGCCGAGACGATACTCAACAGCTGTTCGCGCGAGGCACGGTCATCGGAGAAGAACAGAACATTTTCGAGCAGCCCGCGCAGGGCTTCGCGCGGCGCAATCTTTTCCAGGCGGTTTTCTTCAGCCTGCATCAGCGCGTAAATACCCGCGACAGGCATGTGACAATTGCGGTCGCCGGCGCGAAACTCGCCCCAAAAAGGCGTGCCGTGCGCGCGCCAGCCATCGGCGTCGCCGCGCAGCAGAGAGATTTCGTCAGTAAGTGGCGTGCCGGCAGGCGCCAGTCCGGCGACGGTGCTTTTGCCCGCGCCCGAGCGGCCCATGAAGATGTGGGCCCGGCCGTGGCGCTCGATAGTGGCCGCATGCAGCAGGAAGCCGCGATGCGGCAGCAAGATCATGGAGAGCAGCACGCGCAGGAGCGAATCCACCGTGTAGTCGGACTGAATGCCGGAGATGCGCGCGGCGGCGGAGTCCAGGCGCAGCGTGGCGCCGTGGAGGGAAAAATCGAAACCCGTGCCGGGATGAAAATTCTTATCCGGTTCGAGGTAAACGGGGAAGCCGTTTTCCGAAGAATTGTGGAAGGCGGAATAGCGCGCGGCGGCCTTTTGCTGGAGTGCGGCTTCACGAAAGAATAGCGTCAGGGGAACGCGGCCGATGGACACAGACAGCGGCGTGCTCTGAGGGGCGTGAGCCACCCCGGTAAGGCCTCCTCGAATCCCAGACTGGGCAGGCGCCAGCGAACCAAAACGGTCCGCGAGAGGAAGATTGTGCGCCGACCCAAAATTCGGGTGATGCGACTTTACGTGCCTAAGCTCATGTCTGTCAATAAATGACAGAGTTCCGGGTACCAAATCTACACCCTCTAATAACTACAATTTAGGGTTTAAAACCGTATATTTCCGGAATAGGGAAAGGGGGCATGGTCACCCGCGAGAGTATTCCGTTCGCCTCTACGAATGGCGGCGCAGTGCGGCGGGGAGTTTGCGGGCGAGGCGGACGAAATAGAGATAAAGGATGGAGCGTCCGGGAGCGTCGAAGAATTCCTGGCGAAGAGTGGCGCGGGGAGGAAACAGCAGCCGCCAGAACTGTCCGAGGCGCGGGAGGCCAGGACGCGAGCAGGCTAGGATGGCCCAAGCGCCTGCAGGGCCGTCGAGCGAAGCGCCGCGTGCGAGCAGGGCAAGTGGATCGCCGCCCAGCACGCGCGATGCCAGCCTGCGCGAAGACCAGCCTGGGCGCAATTCTTCCAGCACAAGCTCGGGCACCGGCGCACCGGCAGCGTCGCGAGCCCAATAGAGGCTCCAGTAGATGCCGGGAGTGAAGTGAAGAAGCTGCGCAGTGGCGGTGAAATCGTTCCAATCGAAATTTGCGGGGAGCGCGCGAAGACAGGCGGCGACGTCAAGGAGATATTTGAGGCGCGAGAAGCGGTGAGCAATCTGGTTGACGCAAAGAAGTAGAAGAAGATTTTCCGGCGTGAGGCCGTGCGTACGTATGCGGTCGGCGAGCGGGTCGCGGCGGCCATAGGGCAGCACGCGCTGCTGGAGATCCACCGCATAGTTCATCGAGCCAGCAACGTCCGGGGCGGAGCGAAGATAGATAAGTTCGCCGGCGTCGCGCAGGGTGGCGATGTCGCCTTGCGCCTGGCGCGTGTAGCCGAAGGAATGGAGAAGCTCATCGCAAGCGGCGAGGATTTCAGGACGGATGAGGAGATCCAAATCGGCGACCTGACGAGCGGCAGGGTCGCCATAGAGTGTTTGTGAAAGATGCGGTCCCTTCAGCGGCCAGACGGCAAGGGATTTTTTGGAGAAAGCGTCGAGAATGCGCTGCTGCTCGGCGAGAAGTTTTTCGTTGCGGAAGGAATTGGAAAGGTAGACGTGGCGTAACTGGTCGCGGGCTTGGACAGGGAGAACGCGCTCGCGCAGATTGGCGAAGAGCAGCGGGCCGACTCCGTGAGCGAGAGCAAGCGGAAGAAGCGCGTTCCATTCGGCGTCGCCGGCAGGGAGCTCGCACTCGGCGGGGCGGATGCAGAGCGCAAGCAACTGCCGGAGAGAACGCGCGTCATCCGCGCTCATCGGATTTCTCGGCAATGGTGAGCATGTCAGGCGAATCGTTGGCCAGCGGCGAGCGGTTGAAATCGCCGTAGACGGTGACCACGCGGAAGCCGGAGCGGGCCAGCAGATGCTCGACTTCCTTGGGGAAAAAATAGCGCATCGGAAAGGTCTGCGTGTGGCGCTCGGTGCGGCCGTCGGGGTGCGTGAGGTACACGGCGAACTCGATGTCGTTGACCTGCTCGGCGCGATGGAAGGCGGCAATGCGCGCGGTGCGGCGGAAGCTGCGACCGTCGGGAAGTTTGGTTTCGGGCGTGTCTTCGCGCTCGCGCATCCATTCCGGATCGCCCAGTCCCGCGGCGTTCACTTGAAACATGTCGAGGATCAGCCGTCCGCCGGGGGCGAGATGGCGGTGCACGCAGCGCAGGCAGGCGAGCTGGTCGTCGATGGAAATGAGGTGTTGGAACGCGCGGAAGGGCGTGGTGACGAGCGCGAATTTTTCCGGGAGATCGAAATCCGTCATGCTGCCATGGACGAGGCGCACGCGAGCGCGCACCTCGGCGGGCTGCGCGGCGAGCTTTTCGCGGCAGCGCGCGAGCATGGAATCGGAAAGGTCGAGGCCGGTGATGGGCACGCCGGCCGCGGCCGTCGGAATCAAAATGCGGCCGCTGCCGCAGCCCAGCTCGAGGACGGAGCCGGCGCGGCGGGCTTCTTCGACGTAGAAAGCGATGTCCGGACGCGTGCGATAGAGCGGCGTGTGGTCGTAGAACTCGGCAAAGACGTCGGAGTATTCGTGCTGGGCGTGAGAGGACATCGGGGAAAGTTTATAGGCGATAGTGGATAGTTGATAGTCAAATTCGGAAGAGGGATCAAGGGTCGACAAAGATGGCGGGATCAACCCGACACTATGTGCGGATGGCGGAAAGGAAATCGGCGAGCAAACCATAGGCGGTGGTGTCGGGGCCCTGGCGGTCGGCGGCGACGACGAGGTCACGGAGCGTGTCGAGTTCGAAATGCAGAATGAGGCCGGTGGGGCTGACGGCGGCGAGAGGATCGCCCAGGGGAATTTCCATGGGACGCACGGAGGCGACAATTCCCGCGGGAGATTTTTCGGCTTGCGCGACGAGGCGAATCTTTTTGCCGGCGGCGCGCGCGGCAAGCACCTGTTGCGGCGAAATGCCGCGAATGCTCTCGCGGGCGATGTCGCCGAGCTGCAGCTGCGCGTCCATCAGCACGGTGGCCAAGGCGTGGACTTTCACGGCGGCGTCCCAGCCGTCGAGGTCGGCGGAGGGATCGGTCTCGGCAATGCCGAGGGCTTGCGCTTTTTTCACGGCGTCGTCGAAGGAGATTCCGTTTTCCATTTCGGAAAGGATGAGACTGGTGGTGGAGTTCAGGATGCCGCGGAAGCGCAGAAGCTGCGTGGCGGGAAGCGTCTCGCGGAAGAGAGAAAAAATTGGCGTGCCGCCCATCACGCAGGCTTCAAAAAGAAAACGCTTCCCTTTCGCGGCGGCCAGGTCGCGCAGTGCCGCATAGCCGTGGACCACGGCGCCTTTATTGGCGGTGATGGCATGGGCGCCGTGCTCGAGCGCGGCGCGGATGTGGTCGATGGCCGGCTGGCCGGTCTGCGCGTTGACGGAGGAGATTTCAAACAGCGCGTCGGGGCGGCTGCGGGAGAGCCATTCACGAATGAAACCGCACTTCGTGCCGCCGGCGAAATTACCGGCCAGAAGTTTTTCTACGTCGAAACCACTCTGGTTGGCCAGCCAGCCCAGGCGTCGCGAGGCGACACCTGTGATGCGCGCTTCAATGGCGTAGCGCTCGCGAAGTTCGGCGGATTTGTCGAGCAGCAGACGAGCGAAGGCGCGGCCAACGTTGCCGAAGCCGAGAAGACAGAGGTTGCAGGTGCGCACGGGGGTGTCCATCATTCGGCCACGTATGCGTCGGCTTCGATTTCGACAAGCATCTCCGGCGCAATGAGGCGGGAAACTTCGACTAGGGACGTCGCCGGGCGAATTTCCGCAAAATATTTGCCGTGGGCGCTGGCGATGGCTTCCCAGTTGGTGATGTTGGTAACGTAGATGCGCGTGCGCACGACGTCGGCGAGTTTGGCGCCGGCGCGGTTGAGCGCCGCTTCAATGTTGGCCAGCGTCTGCATGGCCTGCGCGTAGGCGTCGCCCACACCGACGATTTTGCCGCCGGCGTCGGTGGCGGTGGTGCCGGACACGTGCACGTGCGGGCCGACGCGCACCGCGCGCGAATAGCCGACGATGGGTTCCCACTTGGTGCCGCTGGAGATGTTTTGACGCTGCATGACGTGTCCACCTCGGACAATGAAACCACAGATAAACACAGTTGAAGGGAAAACGAAAAGAGAAAAGAGACAATAGGAGGAGCAAAGTGGGCACGCGGGGTTCTGCGCGCGCGATTGTGCTAGAGTGGCCGGACAAAAGCCGGAGGTGAGGCCATGCGAGTCATGAAAATGCTTTTGGCGCTGGTGGCGGTAAGCGTTGCGCTGGCGGGAGCGGCGAGTGCGCAAACGTTGATTGTGCTGAACAAGTCGGACCACGAGGCGGCGCTGGTGAATCCGGCGACGTTTGTAGTGACGGCGCGGCTGGCGACGGGCAAAGGGCCGCACGAAGTGGCTGTGTCGGCGGACGGGCGGATGGCCTATATATCGAATTACGGCGCGTACGGAATGGTTCGTCCGGGCGAGCAGCGGCAGCAGCCGGGAGAAACGATTACGGTGCTCGACCTGAAAGCGCGCAAGGTGGCAGCGACGTGGACGCTAGGCGAGTTCAAGCGGCCGCATGGCATTGTGGTGAGCCGCGACGGAAAAAGATTGTGGGTGACGGTGGAAGAAAACAAGGCCGTGCTCGAAATCGAGACATCGAACGGAAAAATATTGAAGTCGTGGAAGACGGAGCAGGAAACAAGTCACATGGTGGTACCCACACTCGATGAGAAGAAATTGTACGTCTCCAACATTCGATCGGGAAGCGTGTCGGTAATTACGCGCGCAACGGACGCGGTGAAAACCATCGTGACCGCGGCGGGGACGGAAGGCATCGCGATTTCGCCGGACGGGAAAGAAGTGTGGGTGACCAACCGCGGGGCGAATACGATTTCGGTGATTGACGTGGCCAGCGATGCGGTGAAGGAAAGCTTCGACAGCGGCGGAAAAATGCCCATCCGCGTGAAATTCACGCCGAATGGGAAAGAAGTGTTCGTCTCCAACGCGCAGTCGAACATGGTGAGCGTGTTCAACGCGAAAACGCGCGCGCTGCTGGCGAAAATCGAAGTCGGCGTGGTGCCCGTGGGCATTCAAATGACGCCGGACGGGAAACGCGCGTTTGTGGCCAATACGAATGCCAACAAAGTCAGCGTGATTGATATTGCCGCGCGGAAAGTGGCGAGCACGTTTGAGACGGGCACCGAGCCGGACGGAATGGCGTGGGCGAAATAAGACACGGGTCGGGGGGTAGGGATCAGGGGTCAGGAAAACGCGAGACGATTACAGCACGCGGCGCAGGATGGGGCGAGTGGGAGAGCGGCGAGCGGCTTCGGAGAAGCCGGCCTTGAGGAATGTGCCGGGGAGGCCGGTCCAGACAAAGACGTCAGGCATTTTCCCGGCGGAGTAATCGTAAGGATAGCCTTCCAGAAGTTTTGCGCCGCGCTTTTTGGCGAAGGCTGCGGCGGCGCGGAGCAGCGCGACAGAAACGCCGCGCTTGCGAAACGATTTCTCCACGAAAAAACAGGAGATAGACCAGACGGGTTGTGCGTCGAGCGGCGCCAGCACGCGCGATCTGCCGAGCGCGACGTACTGTTCGCGCGGAGCGAGCGCGCACCAGCCGATGGGCTGCCTTCCCGCGTAGGCCAGCACTCCCGGCGGCGGGCCGGCAATGACAATTTTGCGCAGGGCGTTGCGGTTGCGAGTTCCCTTCTGCTGGGCCCATTGCGAATGCGGCAGGCGCCAGGCCATGCACCAGCAGCCTCCGCAGGCGCCGCGCGCGCCAAAGAGAGAGACGAGATCGGGCCAGCGCGAAGGCGTGAGCGGAAAGTATTTCAGCGTTAGCGCAGTTTGTTTTCCCTTCATCGATTGGAAATTATCTCACAAGAATGTTGCAGCGGCCGCTACGAAGCGGCGCGGGCGGGGACGGAAGGGTGATGCCAAGCTTCCGACCACGTTGGGTCGGCGGCGGAGGAGATTTTGTCGGCGAGGCGCGCGCTGATGAGGACGGGGATGTCCGGGGCGCGGCGGAAACGAAGTTCGGCGCAGCGAGTCCACCAGACTTTTTTGGGGGTGACGGTAACGTCGGACCAGGGAATGAGCAAGCGTGGGTGACCAAGCAGCGGTCCGAAGGAAGCGAGATGCAGACCGCGATGGTCCACTCCGAACACGACGCAATTTCCGTAATGGGCCCAGCGAAGCATGGCGCTGCGAAAACGGAATCGCGTGGATGGCATTTCGTCGTCGGAGCGGTAGTCCTCGGCCAGGCGGAACCACCCGGATACGCGGCCAAAAACCACCATGATCAGGCCCCAGAAGACCGGCACGAGGAGTAAGACTCCGGCAAGCTGCATCGGATTCAGCGGGGGATTATCCGGCGAGAGCATAGGGCACCTCTCTACAATGATTCTACGCCGGAAACAGGCGGGAAGTAACAAGGTGGCAAGGCGCGCGGGCGACGTGCGATACTAGGCGGAAAAGGAATCAGGATTCAGGGCATGCGTTGGAAGCGAGGAGAAGCGCGCGAATGAAGTGCAACAGCATATTGGATGCCGTGGGCAAGACGCCGCTCATCAAGTTGAACCGCATGGCGGAGGGCATCGCCTGCGATGTGTTCGTGAAGGCGGACTACCTGAACCCGGGCGGCTCGGTGAAGGACCGCATCGGGATCACTATGATTGACGCGGCGGAGAAGAAAGGCCTGCTCAAGCCGGGCGGCACGATCATCGAAGCGACCAGCGGGAACACGGGCATGGGCCTGGCGCTGGTGGCGGCGGTGCGCGGGTACAAAGTGGTGTTCACGATCAACGACAAGCAGTCGAAAGAAAAAATTGACCTGCTGAAAGCGGTGGGCGCGGAAGTGATCGTGTGTCCCACGGCGGTGGAGCCCACCGACCCGCGACACTACCATCAGGTGGCGCAGAAGCTGGCCAAGGAGATTCCGAATTCGTATTACCCGGACCAGTATTCGAACCCGGACAACCCGCGGGCGCACTACGAAACGACCGGTCCGGAAATCTGGGAAGACACGGACGGAAAAATCACGCACTTCGTCTGCGGGCTGGGCACCGGCGGCACAACCACGGGCATCGCGCAATTCCTGAAGGAAAAAAATCCGAAGATTCAGATTGTCGGCGTGGACCCCGTCGGGTCGATTTACTTCGACTACTTCAAAAGCAAAAAAATGATCAAGGGGACGACGTACGTGGTGCAAGGCATCGGCGGCGACAGCCTGCACGACACGCTGGATTTTTCGCTGCTCGATGACGTGGTGCAGGTGGGCGACGAGGAGTGCTTCGTGTACACGCGGCGGCTGGCGAAAATGGAAGGCATCTTCACCGGCGGGTCGTGCGGCGGATGCGTGTCCGCGGCGCTGAACCTGGCGCGGACGCTGCCCCCCACGGCCTGCGTAGTGGCCTTTCTGCCGGACACAGGGATGCGCTACCTCTCCAACGTGTACAACGACGAATGGATGCGCGACCATGCGTACGTGGACGCGAAAACGGCGCTGCGCGCGGAAGATGTGGTGCGCGTGAAGCACGCGCAAGGAAAAACACGCGAACTGCAAATCGCGCGGCCGTATCAGACGGTGTTCCACGCGCTGCGCGTGATGCAGGGGCAGGACATCTCGCAACTCCCCGTCTTCGAGGAGAGCGCGCTGATCGGCACGATCTTCGAGGACCAGATCCTGAATCTCGCGCTGCAAGGAAAAGATCTGCGCAAGCTGGTGATCCGCGAAGTGATGGGCAAGGCGCTGCCCACCGTGCCGAAGGACGCGCCGGTGGAGCGGTTGACCCACCTGCTGGGCCACGAGAGCCCCGCCGTGTTCGTGGACATGGGCGGCGGACAGTACGAAATACTGACGAAATACGATTTGATGGGGACCATTGCGGGGCTGGTGGAGCAAGTGCGGTAGGAAAAAACTTTTTGTCCACAGATGAACGCAGATTTCGCTGGCAATTCACCAGCGGAAAAGATCGCAGATGGATGCCAAAATTCTGAACTGGAGGAGAGATCCTTCGCTCCGCTCAGGATGACAAGAAAAACCAATGAGGATTGAAGATTTCAATGCGAGGTTGAAGGACGCGATTCTCGTCGCGGATGGGGCGATGGGCTCGATGCTGTACGAGTCGCTGGGGCCGCAGCGCTGCTTCGACGAGCTGAACGCCACGGAGCCGGAAGCCGTCTTCCGCGTGCACCAGGCGTACATCCAGGCCGGCGCGCAAATCATCGAGACGAATACCTTCGGCGCCAACCGCTACAAGCTCGGGCTGCTGGGCCTGGGCGAAAGCGTAGCGCGGCTGAATCACCGCGGCGTGAAAGTGGCCCGCGAAGCGCGCGAGGCGGCGGCGCGCGAAGTGCTCATCGCCGGGTCCGTCGGGCCGCTGGGCGCTACGCGGCAGGTGAACCCGTTGCCGGTTGAGGAAATCCGCGACATCTTCCGCGAGCAGGCGCAGGCGCTGGAAGAGCGCGGCGTGGATTTATTTGTGCTGGAAACTTTTTCCGACATCGAGGAGCTGATCGCCGCGATTGACGCCGTCCGCGGATTTTCGCGGCTGCCGATTGTGGCGGAGCTGACATTTTCCGAAGAAGCCACCACGTTCGGCGGCACCACGCCGGCGGACGCCTGGCAGCGGCTAAGCAAGAAGGATGTGCAAGTGATCGGCGCGAACTGCACACTGGGGCCGCAGGCGCTGATGCCCATCCTGGAGGAGTTTTGCGGGCTGGAGGCCGGCACCATCGCGGGCGTGAGCGGGATGCCCAACGTGGGCTTCCCCAAGCGCGTGGGCGACCGCGTGGTGTATCCGAAGTCGTCGCCGGAATATTTTTCGATGTTTGCGCGCGAGGCGGCGGCGCTGGGCGTGCGCATCCTGGGCGGCTGCTGCGGCACCACGCCGGCGCACATCCATGCCATCGCCGAAGCGGTGAAGGATCTTCACCCGTCGAGGCACGCAGGGCACACGCCCAGCAGCGTGGCGGCGGCCGCGCCGAAAGCACGCGTGGTCCACGAACCGGAAAGCAAGCTGTGGAAGAAAATTCAGCAGAAGAAGTTCGTCACCAGCGTGGAGATTGATCCGCCGAAGGGCGTGTCACTGGAGAGAATATTCGAGCAGGTGGAGAAAGTGATGGCGTCGGGAAAAGTGGACGCCATCGACATCAACAGCGGAACGCTGGCGCGTGTGGGCATGGACGCGCTGATGCTCGGCGGGGCGCTGGAGGCGCGCGGCGTGGAAACGATTCCGCACCTCACCACGCGCGACTTGAACATCATCGGCTTGCAGGCGGCGCTGCTGGGAGCGTGGTCGGTGGGCGGCGTGCGCAACGTGCTGGCGATTACCGGCGACCCGCCGTCGCTGGGCGACCACCCGGAAACCAGCGGAGTGTACGAAGTGGACTCCATCGGCCTGGTGAAAATTCTGGCGCGGCTGAATCAGGGCATGGACTGGGCGGGCAAAACGCTCGGCGGCGCAACGAATTTTTCCATCGGCGTGGCGGTCAACCCCGTGGCAGACAACCTCGACGAAGAAATCGAACGCTTCATGGCGAAAGTGGAGGCCGGGGCGCATTTCGCGATGACCCAGCCGCTGTTTGATCCGGAGCACTGGCACGCGTTCGTGAAAAAGATTGGCGGAAAATGCCCGATTCCAGTGATGGTCGGCGTGTGGCCGCTGATCAGCTACAAGCAAGCGCTGCGGCTGAACAACGAAGTGCCGGGGATCGTGATTCCGGAAAACGTGCAAAAAGAATTGGAAGCGGCGGGAACCGAGGCGCGCGCGCGCGGGTTCTTGCTGGCGCGGCGCATGCTGGATTGGGCCAAGACGGAACTGGCGGGAGCGTATTTGATTCCACCGTTCAAGAGGTATGAGGAGATTTTAGAAATTTTCGGATAAGCGGAAGTCGAAACTCGAAATGCGGGCGGCGAAAGCCGCCCGTTGTTTTTTGGGAGGGCGCACACGCCCTTCGGCTGGCTCAGGGCAGGCATGTGCGCCCCTACGAAGATTGCAGGAGGATGGCGATGATGCGTTGGGCGGCGGCGCCGTCCCACAAGTCGGGGACGCAGCCGGGTTTGCTTTCGCCGCGGAGGATGGCTTTCACGGCGGGGAGGATTTTTTCGGGGTTGGAGCCGATGAGTTGATTGGTGCCTTGCGTAACGGTGATGGGGCGCTCGGTGTTGTCGCGCAAAGTGATGCAGGGGATGCCGAGCGCGGTGGTTTCTTCCTGGATGCCGCCGGAGTCGGTGAGGACGAAAGTGGCTTCGCTCATCAGGTGGAGGAATTCGAGATAGCCGACGGGCGGAGTGAGCAGGACGCAGGCGTGTTTGTGGACGAGCTCTTCGTGGGTCCATGCGGTGCGCGCAAAGCGGGTGAGGCCGAAGCGGTCCAGGCGTTCGCGGGTGCGCGGGTGCACGGGAAACAGCACGGGGAGGTCGCGGCCGATTTCGTTGAGCACGTCGAGAAGTTTGCCGAGCGATTCCGCGTCGTCCACATTGGACGGGCGGTGGAGAGTGAGCAGCGCGAAGGGCAGAGGGCGCGCGCCGGGCAGCGAGCCGTAGGAAGAATCCGCCCAGGGCATGTTGCCAGCGGTTTTCGACGGGAGGAGATGGAATTCGCGCAGGGCGGAGGATTGTTTGGCGATGGGCAGAAATTTTTTGAGCGAATCAATCATCACGTTGCCGACGAGATGAATCTTCTCCGGCGCGACACCTTCGCGCTGCAGGTTTTCCATGCCGCTGGGTTCGGTGACAAACAGAAAATCGGAGATGGCGTCGGTGAGCAGGCGATTGATTTCTTCGGGCATGGTGCGGTCGAAGCTGCGCAGGCCGGATTCGACGTGGGCCACGCGCACGCCGAGCTTGGCGGCGACCAGCGCGCAGGCCACCGTGGAGTTGACGTCGCCGACGACCACGACCACGTCGGGCTTCCAGTCCAGGACGACGGGCTCGAAGCGGGTCATCACTTCAGCGGTCTGTCTGGCGTGCGAGCCGGAGCCGACTTCGAGATTAACGTCGGGGCGCGGGATGCCCAGCTGGTCGAAAAAGGATTTGGAGACCGCTTCGTCGTAGTGCTGCCCGGTGTGCACGAGAAGAGTTTCCGCGCGGTCGGCGCGGGCGCGCAGGGCGTCCATGAGCGGCGCGATCTTGACGAAATTGGGCCGGGCGCCGGCGACGAGCAGGAGACGGAGTTTGCGCGGAGCGGACATTTATGGAATCACAGATGAACACAGATGAATACAGATTGAAAAGCAAAAACTTTGACACCGAGTCCGCAGAGGCGCGGAGAGCACAGAAAAGTGTAACGAAGGAGAAAAAGTTTTTCAGCGTCCACGCCGGAATCAGAAAAACCAGAAGCGTTTGCGTTTCGGGCGGGCGGGGGCTTCGACGTCGGGCGGGTCGGGGGAATAGGGCAACGGGCGGCCCTCGAAGGCGGCCAGCGGGTTGTCGTGGAACAGCGCGCGAGCCACGGGAGCGCCGCGGCGTTCGGCGACGAAGTTAAAGGCGTCGCGCAGCAGAAGCGGGCGGCCACGCGCAGAGGTGTTGTGCGCATCGCTGGCTATGAAGTGAATGGCGTCGTGATCCAGTAGCCATTCCGCGAATTCCTGCGCGGAGCGGCCAAAGCGGCCGAGCAGCGAAAGCGCGGTCACTTGCACGCGGCATCCCTGGCGGACCCAGCCGGCGAGCCGCGCAGGGTTGGCGCGGATCAGCGCATTGCGCTCGGGATGGGTGACGATGAGGCGCAGGCCGGAGAGATGCAGCTCGTGCAGCGTGTTGTCGATGGTGGGCGGAATGGAGAAGTCGGCAAACTCGATCAGTAGGTAGTTTTTCTGGTTGAGGGTGTACTTCGCGGGGTTCTTGCGGAGGTCCTGAATGTTCTCGAAGCTGAGATGAAAATCGCAGCCTGTGGCAAGAACGAGACGATTGCCGATGTGGGCCTGAATTTCATCTCGGCGCTTTTGCACCATTTCGGGAAGGAACGGATAGGTGTCGTTAGCGTGAGGGGTAGCGATGACGTGGGTGATTCCGTCAATGATGGCCATTTCGGCCATCTGCAGGGACTCCTCGAGGGTGTCGGGACCGTCGTCCAGACCGGGGAGAAGATGGCAGTGAATATCAATCATCAGTAAGCAGCCAGACGAAGATACGTCAGCTCGGGGAGATGTGCCGCACGGAAGGAGAATACCTGAGAGGCGCGCAGCGGGCGAATAAAAAGTAGCGGAGCGAGCAAGAAAGTTTACTCGCCAGAGAAAAGCAAACTCCCCCGACCAATTGGCCCCCCTATTGCAATTGATAGCACGGGACATGGGCATTTCCATTCCGTTTTGGGAATGCGCGCGAGGCGAAGCACGGGAAAGACGCCAAGCGAAACTGTCCGCGGTAGACTGAGCGGAAGCAGCACATTCCGGGGCGTATCTGAACCCCTATTTCCCCTTCCTCCGGGTTCAGGGAGTCCTACCCCATTCCGTTAAGAATTCCGAATGCGGGGTGAATTTGTCCGGGGACCGAATCTTCTGAGGAGGAAGACCATGCGAGTGAAAGCAGTGCTAGTGGTAACGGTGTGCGCGGCGCTGGTGTTTGCGCCAGTGGCGCCGGCGGAAACCTCTGCGGCAGTGGCGAAAATGAGCACGAAGGGCACCGTGGAATTGAACGGCACGGTGACTCCAGCGGAAGCCAGCGTGTTTAGCGGCGACCGCATTTCCACGCGAGCCAAAACAGCGGCGGCGCTAGCGCTTTCCGGCGGTGACCAGGTGTTTCTGCCGGAGCTCAGCGCGGCATTGGTTCGCCAGACCGGCGGGCGTGTGGAGATGTCGCTGGAGCGTGGCGGGCTGGTGGTGGTGAGCCGCGGGGCGCAGCCGGTGGCGGTGCTGGCCGGGGGCGTGAGAATTGTGCCGTCCGGCGCGGGAATCCTGGAGATCGTGGTGAAGGGTGCGTCGCTGAAGGTGGCGGCACGCAAGGGTACGGCGCGTGTGGAAGCGTCGAACCGCACTGTGGATGTCACCGAAGGGAACACGCTGGACGCGACGGTGGCGCCACCGCCGCAAGGTCCGGCAGGCGCCTCGGCGGGTCTGACGGCGCTGGAGACAGTGGCCATCGTGTCCGGCCTGGTGGCGGGCGTGGTGGGCCTGACGCTCGGTATCGTGGCCTTCAACCGCCCCAACCCGAGCGATTGTCGCGTAACGGGAACCACTTCCCCGTTCACGATTACCTGCCCGTAGTCGGCGGGCCATTCCTTATTTTTTCCCTGGCGGCTCCGCCCACGCGCGGAACACAGCTGGCGGAGCCTTGCTAAGAAACGCGAAGTCAGAATTCAGAATTCAGGAAGAAAGTGCGAATGGAATTCATGAGGAAACACTCCATGGCGGAACGCGCGGGAATGCTGCTGCTGGCGGCGCTGCTGAGCGGCGGCGGAGTCGCGGGGCAGACAAGCACCGTGCATAACGCGGCGCCGGCGCAGAAGCCGGCGCTGGAAACGACAGAGGAATACAACCAGCGGCTCGCGCAGATGAAGCGAATGCTGGCGGCCTCGGGGGAAAACGGATTGCCGAGCGAATACCGCATCGGGCCGGAAGACTTGCTGGAGATCACGGTATTTGAAGCGCAAGAGATGAACCGGGCACTGCGTGTGGCCGCGAACGGAGAAATCTCTCTCCCGCTGCTGGGCGCAGTGCGCGCGGCGGGGCTGACGCCGCGAGAGCTGGAGTCGGTGCTGGCGGAGTTGCTGCGGCGCACGTACATGAAGGACCCGCACGTGGGGGTGTTCGTGAAGGAGCTGCAGAGCCATCCGGTGTCGGTGTTCGGCGCGGTGTTCAAGCCAGGCGTGTTCCAGGTGCGTGGCACAAAGACCGTGCTGGAAATGCTTTCGCTGGCCGAGGGCCTGGCCACCGACGCCGGCGATACGGTGCTGGTGATGCGCGGCGCAGGCTTTCCCGGCGCGAGCGGCGCGGCGCCAGAAGCCCGCGGAGAAAAAACAGACGCCAATGCCGAGACGCTGGAAATCAATCTGAAGAGCCTGCTGGAGTCCGGCGACCCCCGCTACAACGCGACGGTTTATCCCGGGGACATCGTGAAGGTGACGCGGGCCGGCGTTGTCTACGTAGTGGGCGAAGTGCGGCGGCCGGGTGGGTTCACCTTGAAGAGCAACGAAAACATCACCGTGCTGCAGGCGCTGGCACTGGCTGAAGGACTGACGCGCACGTCGGCGAAGTCACATGCGCGAATCATCCGCACGGACGAAGCCAGCGGGCAGCGCGCGGAGTTGCCCATCGATCTGGGGCGCGTGCTGGCTGGCAAGGCCGAAGACATGCGGCTGCGTCCGCGGGACATTTTATTCGTGCCCAACAGCGCGGCGCGCAGCGCGCTGGCGCGCGGCTCCGAAGCAGTGCTCTCGATCGTGACCGGTGTAGTGATCTGGCGGCGGTGAAAACCGTCGCGAGCGCGAGAATCTAATGGACCACGAGACACAAATCGAGCGGGTGGAAGCGGCCGCGCTGGAGCGGCGCGCGCCGCGCTACATCGGCGCACCGTTGCAGATGCTGGAAATGGAAGCCGCGCCGGACCTGCTGGCCTACTGGAGCACGCTGCACAAGCGTCGCTGGATGGTACTGACGGTCTTTGTGATTTTTGTGGCCGTGGTGCTGCTGGGCACGCTGAAGCAGAAGCCGGTGTTCCGCTCGCGCGGTCTGCTGGAAATCCAGAAAGAGAATCCGGAGATTTTGACGGTGAAGGAGATGTTCGAGCTGGAAAACGTCTCCGACAGCTACTTGGAGAGCCAGTACAAGATTCTGGAAAGCGACACGCTGGCGCGGCGGGTGATCGCGCAATTGGGGCTGGAGAAGCGCGCGGAATTCAATCCGCCGCCGGGCTGGCTGGGGCGGATGCTGGGTTCGCAGGAAAATATTTCCGCCGCGGATCGCGAGGCGGAAACGCGGGAGACCTCGCTGAAGCGCTTCCGCGAGCGGCTGACCATCGAGCCGGTGAAACGCTCGCGGCTGGTGGCCGTGAGCTTCGAGTCGGAGAGCGCGGAGCTGGCGGCGCGCGTGGTGAACACGCTGGCGTCCAACTTCATCGACCAGAACCTGGAAGTGCGCTGGGAGGCCACGCAGAAGGCTTCGGAATGGCTTTCGCAGCAACTGGTGAGCATGAAGTCCAAGCTGGAAAAGAGCGAGACCGAGATGCAGCAGTACGTGCGGGAAAACGGGCTGGTGTTTTTGGAGACGGCGCAGGGCGCGCCGGAAAACATCGTCAACGAGCGGCTGCGGCAATTGCAGGAGGAGCGCACGCGGGCGCAAGCCGCGCGCTATGAGAAGGAATCGCTCCACCGGCTGGTGCAGGCAGGCGACTACGGGTCGCTCCCCGGCGTGTTTGACAGCAAGCTCATGCAGGACCTCACCGTGCGGCTGGCGGAGATCCGCCAGCAGCATGCGCAGCTCACCGCCACATTCAATGCCGAATACCCCAAGGTAAAACAGTTACAGGGCCAGATTGACGAGATGGAATCGGTGCTGGCGGCGGAGCGCGAGCGCGCCGCCAAGCGCATGACCAACGAGTATTACGCGGCGGTGCGGCGGGAAAAGCTGATCGAGCAAGCGTTCGAGCAGCAGCAGCGCCAGGCGGAAACCATCGCCGAGCGCTCGGTGCAGTACAACATTCTGAAACGCGAAGTGGACACCAACAAGCAGCTCTACGACGGGCTGCTGCAGCGGCTGCGGGAAGCCGGCGTCAGCGCGGGCCTCAAGGCCTCCAACATCCGCGTGGTGGACGCCGCGGAGCCGCCCAAGCGCCCGGCGCGGCCCAATCTGCTGCTGAACCTGGCCTCGGCGATTATTCTGGGCGCGATGCTGGGGGTGGGCGCGGCGTTTCTGCAGGAATATCTCGACAACACGCTGAAGACTTCCGAAGACGTGGAGCGCTTCCTGCGGCTGCCGTCGCTGGCGGTGATCCCCGCGGCGCAGACGCTGAACGGACGGCACGGCGCGTACGGCTACGGAGCTTACGGGCACGCGGGGCGCTCTCCGTCGCTGACCGGCGGCACCGCAAAAAACAATGGCGCAGCCATCTCCCGCGCAGGGTGGTATCGCATCGACACCGGGGCGCAGCATTCCGCGCTTTCAGAAGCGTTTCGCGGGCTGCGCACGTCGGTGCTTTTGTCCAGCGCCGAACGCCCGCCGCGCTCGCTGCTGATTTCCAGTTCGCGGCCGGGCGAAGGCAAGACCACTATCGCCATCAACCTGGCCATTTCGCTGGCGCAGCTCGGGCAGCGCGTGCTGCTGATCGACGGCGACCTGCGGCGGCCGTCGGTGCACAGAGCCTTCGGCATGCAGGACGAGCACGGCCTGGTGCGCTATCTGACCGGCGGCGCGGACTGGCGAGCGTGCGTGCGCGCGACGAACCAGCCGGGACTGGACGTGCTGGTGTGCGGGCCGCTGCCGCCGAATCCGGCGGAACTGCTGTCCAGCGAACGCATGCGCGCGCTCATCGCGCAGGCCAGCAGTGAGTACAGCATGGTGCTGGCGGATTCCGCGCCGCTACTGAATGTCGCCGACAGCCGCATCCTGGCCACCATGGTCGAGGGCATGGTGCTGGTGGTCGAGGGCGGGGCAACGCCGCGTGACCTGGTGCGGCGCTCGCAGGCCGCTGCGCAACATGTGGGCGCCAACCTGATTGGCGTAGTGCTGAACAAGCTGGACGCGCGGCACGACGGTTACGGGTACTACTCCTATCACTACGATTCTTACAAGCAGCGCGAGGAAGAGGAAGAAGAGGAGAAGGTGGCTCGTGCTAAGTGATTGGTGAAAGAAACGTGCTTGAGGGGGGAGGAGAGGGCGATGGAAATTTTTCTGGATTCGGCGGACAGCAAGGAAATCGAAAAGTGGCTCGGTGAAGGGATTGTGGACGGGCTGACCACCAATCCCAGCATCATGTTCAAGGACGGCGTGTATGACCTGGAGGACGGCGCGCGGCGTCTGTGCCGGCTGCTGGGCGAGCGTCCGGTGAGCGTGGAGGTGACCTCGAACGAGCATGCTGAAATGCTGCGGCAGGCGCGCGGGTTCGCGCGCTGGGCGCCAAACATCGTGGTGAAAATTCCGGTGGTGAACGAACAGGGCGTTTCCTGCCTCCGTGTGGTGAACGCACTATCGCGCGAAGGCATCCGCGTGAACGTCACCGCAATTCTCTCCTTCAACCAGGCGCTGCTGGCTACCAAGGCGGGAGCGACTTACGTGTCGATTTTCGCCGGGCGGCTGGCCGACGAGGGCAACGACCCGGCGGTGGTGATCCGCCGCACGCGCGACTGGCTGGATGCGTGGCACTACACGGCGAAAATTATTGTCGGCAGCATCCGCGCGGTGATGGACATCCAGTCCGCGGCGCTGGCCGGGGCGCACATCGTCACCATCCCGCCTGCCTTCATCGCCAAGATGGTGGATCACAAGTACACGCGCGAAACGGTGAAGCAGTTCAACCAGGACGCGGCCAAAGCGGTGCAGCAAATTTCGATGGCGCGCGCCACCACCGCGGGCGCGGCGTAGCTTCACATCACCGGGCACGGCGGAAATGTCCATCGGCATGACGCGCCAACGCCAATCCGAGCAGGGTCTTTCAGCGCGGCACGCGCTGGTGCTGGCTGACCTGCTTTCCATCTTCGCGAGTTTCTATCTTTCCTACCGGCTGCTGCCCACCTACCGTCCATACCTACGCCCCGGGGAATTTTCCGAGGGGCCGCTCGAGGTGCACGCGTGGATGCTGCTGCTGATTGTGCCGCTGTGGCTGGCGTTGCTGCGTCGCGCCGGTCTGCATGCGGAGACCCGCATGGCATGGCGCGTCGTGCTGGGACGCACGGCGCAGGTGCAACTGGTGGGGCTGGCGCTGCTATCGGTGGTGTTCTTCGCACTCAAGCTGCAGACAGCGAGCCGGCTGCTGGTGTTTGGCTACTGCGCGATGTACGTGCCGGTGTCCCTGGGACTGCGCTGGCTGGCAGGGGTGCTGCTCGCGGCGCACCGCGGGCACATTTATTCCATTCCCAACATTCTAGTGGTGGGTACGCGGAAGCGCGCGGCGGAATTCATCCGCCGGGTGCGCCACGCGGAGGACATGGACTGCGCGGTGCTGGGGTGCGTGGACCCCCAGCCGGAGCTAGCACCCGCAGAAGTGGAAGGTGCTCCCATGCTGGGCTCGACGTCACTGCTGCGCGAGTACGTTTTCTCGCAGCCCGTGGACATGGTGGTGTTCGCCATGCCGCCGGATCGAGTTCCCGGAGCACACGAGTTGATGGAAGCCGCGGTGGAACTGGGGCTGCGCGTGCTGGTGGTGCCGGACGTCTATTTGCCGCGCATGGGGTACGAGTTGGATGCGCCGGAAGTGGCGCTGGAAACGTTTGCCGGGTTGCCGGTGGCGGCGATTTCCACGGTGCGGCAGTCGTGGGTGTACCTGGCGACCAAGCGCGCCGCGGATGTAGCCGTATCGGCAATGGCGCTGGCGCTGCTTGCGCCGGTGTTTGCGGTGATTGCCGCGCTGATCAAGCTGACGTCACCCGGCGGGCCGGTGTTTTTCCGCTGGCACGTAGTCGGGAAAAACAAGAAACCGTTCGTGGGCTACAAATTCCGCACGATGTCACCGGATGCGGAGCAGCGCAAGGCGGAGCTGCTGGCGCAGAACGAAATGGATGGACCGGTCTTCAAAATGAAGTGCGACCCGCGCATCACCTGGCTGGGGCGCGGGCTGCGGCGGTGGAGCCTGGACGAATTGCCGCAACTGTGGAGCGTGCTGAAGGGTGACATGAGCCTGGTGGGGCCGCGCCCCACGTTCAAGGAAGAAGCCGACCGCTTCGAGTTCTGGCAGCGCCGCAAGCTGTGCGTAAAACCGGGAATCACCTGCCTGTGGCAGGTGAACGGAAGAAATCACATTTCGAGTTTCCAGGAATGGGCGCGGATGGACCTGGAGTACATCAAGCGCGCGTCGATGTGGACGGACTGCAAAATTTTATTGCAGACGATTCCGGCGGTGCTGCGGGGGAGAGGCGCGTACTGAGCGGGGGGAGTGATGAGGCGTGTGCTGGTGACGGGCGGCGCGGGATTCATCGGGTCGCACACCTGCGATTTGCTGCTGGAGCGCGGGTACGAGGTGCGCGTGCTGGATTGCCTGCAATCGCGGGTGCACCCGAATGGGCGGCCACCGTGGCTCCCCACAGATGTAGAGCTGCTGGTGGACGACGTGCGCCACCGCGAAGTGTGGGCGCGCGCGCTGGAAGGCATGGACTGCGTGTTCCACCTGGCCGCCTACCAGGATTACATGCCGGACTTCAGCACGTTCATCCGCGTGAATGCGGAAAGCACCGCGCTGCTCTACGAGCTGATCGTCGACCAACGGTTTCCGATTGAAAAAGTCGTGCTGGCGTCGTCGCAGGCGATCTATGGCGAAGGCAAGTACGTGTGCGCGAAACACGGCGCGGAGTATCCCGGGCCGCGGCCGGTGACGCAGCTCGCGCGCGGCGAGTGGGACCCGCTGTGCCCCACGTGCGGACGGATCATGGAATCGGCCGCGTTCGACGAATCGGTGGTGAACCCGCACACCGCGTACGGGATTTCCAAGTACGCCGCGGAACTGCTCGCGTTGCAACTAGGGCAGCGCTACGCCATCCCCACGGTGGCCCTGCGCTACTCCATCGTGCAGGGCCCGCGCAACTCGCTGCACAACGCCTATTCCGGCGTGTGCCGCATCTTCACGCAACGCATCCTGCACGGGCGCGCGCCGGTGGTATTCGAAGACGGCCGGCAATTGCGCGACTACATCCACGTGCGGGACGTCGCCGAGGCCAACCTCTTCGCGCTGGAACACAAGGCTTGCGATTACGCGGCATTCAACGTGGGCGGCGGGCGCGGCGTCACCGTGCTGGAGTTCGCGCAGGCCGTGGCGGCGGCTTGCGGGCGCGAGGTGGAACCGCAAGTGCCGGGGGAATTCCGCGTAGGGGACACGCGGCACACCGTGTCGGACTCGGCGCGCCTGGAGCGGCTGGGCTGGATGCGGCGCTATGCGCTGGAAGAAATCGTCCGCGACTACGTGGCCTGGGTGGCCGGGCAGGACGAGGTGCCGGACCGCTCCGAAGAAGCGGCCAAAGAAATGAAGCAGC
The DNA here is from genome assembly GCA_964542805.1 of uncultured Acidobacteriaceae bacterium. GTDB lineage: Bacteria > Acidobacteriota > Terriglobia > Acidiferrales > UBA7541 > JACQDE01. The sequence goes on along the minus strand of CAZIWR010000001.1, from coordinate 31,636 downwards.
AGGGCGTGCTGCGTCCGGCGACGAGCGCCGCGGGCAGAGGAGGAAGCGCATGATCATCACGCGAACACCGTTCCGGGTCACGCTGGGCGGCGGGGGCACGGACCTGCCGTCGTACTACTCGCGGCACGGCGGCTTCGTGTTCGCCGCGGCCATCAGCCGGTACATGTTCATCAACGTGAACCGGCCGGTGGTGGACGACCTGGTGCGCGTGAAGTACACGCGCTCGGAAATTGTGTCCCACCGCGACGCCGTGCAGCACGAGATTGCGCGCGAGGCGCTGCGGCTGGTGGGGATCGAATGCGGCGTGGAGATTGTGTCCATGGCCGACGTGCCCGCGGGCACCGGCCTGGGCAGCTCGAGCTGCTACGCGGTGGGACTGCTGAACGCGCTGCACGCCATGCGCCGCCAGCCGGTGACCTATCACGAACTGGCCGAAGAAGCCTGTCGGCTGGAACTGGACATCCTGAAAAAGCCCATCGGAAAACAGGACCAGTACATGGCGTCGTTCGGCGGGCTCACCGTGCTGGAGATCGAGCCGGACGGACGGGTGCACGTCTCCAAGCCGCGCGTGTCGCAAAGCGCGCTGGACGACCTGCAACACAACATGCTGCTGTTTTATACCGGCGTGGAGCGGTCCAGCCAGGACATCCTGCTCGAGCAGAGCCGCGGCGTGGCGGAGAAAAACAATCAGACCGTGGAGAGCATGCACGCGATCAAAGAGATGGGCTACCGCATACGGGAAATGATCGAGCGGGGCGACCTCACGAGCTTCGGCCTGGCGCTCGACGCGCACTGGCAGTTGAAGAAGCGGCTCTCCAGCAAGATCAGCAGCCCGCGCTTCGACGAGCTGTACGAATTGGCGCGGCGCAACGGTGCGCTGGGCGGAAAAATTTCCGGCGCGGGCGGCGGCGGCTTCCTGCTGCTGTACACCGAGCGGCGGCATGCGCAGCTGCGCGAGGCCATGCGCCGCGCCGGGCTGCGCGAAATGCGCTACCACTTCGATTTCGAGGGCACCCAGGTGGTGGCCAACCTCACCGACGGCACCTACCAGACGGACTGGCCGCGAGCGGCCACGATGGCAGCGGCCGCCGGCGTGGGAGCAACGGCGTAGGAAAAGTATTCGCTTATGTAGAACGAAACTCGAAATTAGACATTCGAAAATCGCAGTGCGAAGGAGCAGGCGTGGCGCGGGTAGCGGTGATCGGGTTGTGGCATTTGGGGTGCGTAGTGGGCACGGTGCTTGCGGAGCGCGGGCACGTGGTCTGCGGCACGGACTTCGACGCGGAGACGGTGCGGCACTTGCAACAGGGCGCGCCGCCACTGTTTGAGCCGGGGTTGGCGGAAGCCATCGGCAAGCGCGTGCGCGAGGGTCGCCTGGCGTTCCGCGAAAACACAAAAGAAGCGCTGGCCGGAGCGGACTACGCGGTAATCGCGTTCGACACGCCGGTGAACGCGCACGATGAGAGCGACCTTGCGCCCATCGAGCGCGCCGTGGACGCCATCGGCGAATTCGCCAGCGGTGACATTCAGATTGTGGTGATGAGCCAGGTGCCGGCGGGCACCTGCGCGCAGTTAGACACGCGGCTGCGGGCGCGCGCACCGGAGCTGCGCTTCTCGCTGGTGTACCAGCCGGAAAACCTGCGGCTGGGCGAAGCGCTGGAGACGTTCCGGCATCCCGACTTCATCGTGCTGGGCGCGGAAAATGAAACCGCCATCCGGCGGTGGCTGCCGCTGGGCGACGTAATCGACGTGCCGCGGCTGGTGATGAGCTGGTCGAGCGCGGAGATGAGCAAGCACGCGCTGAATGCGTTTCTGGCCACGTCCATCAGTTTCGTGAACGATTTGGCGGACGCGGCGGAAGCCGCCGGCGCGGACGTGCGCGACGTGGTGCGCGCGCTGAAGCACGACCGCCGCATCGGCGCCTACGCGTTCCTGAATCCCGGGCCGGGCTTTGCCGGTGGCACGCTGGGGCGCGATGTGCAGACCCTGCGCAGCCTGGCGGCACGCGGGGGGCGCGCGACGCGGCTGCTCGACGCCACGCTGGAAGTGAACAGCGCGCGGCTGCCGCGGCTGGTGGAAAAACTTCGCGCGGCGTGCGGTCCGGAAGCCTCGGCACTCCGCGGCAAGCGCGTGGCCCTGCTGGGACTCACGTACAAGCCGGGCACTAGCACGCTGCGGCGCTCGCACGCCGTGGAGTTTGCGCGGCTGCTGGTCAAAGAAGGCGCAACGGTGCAGGCCTACGACCCGCAAGTGAGCGAGCCCACTGCTGACACGCAGGGCATTCGACTTTGCACGGACGTTGCGCAGGCGGTGACCGGCGCGGACGCGGTGGCGCTACTCACGCCGTGGCCGGAGTTCCGGAGGCTGGACCTGCGTCACTTGCGGCAACTGATGCGCGAGCCGGTGCTGCTGGACGCGCACAATTTTCTCGACGACCGCGCGGCGCGCGATGCCGGCTTCCTCTACGTGGGCATCGGCTTGCCGGAGTTTCCGAGCCGCGGGACTGCGACGGAGAGCGCGCGGGCCGGAGCGAGGTGAACCATGCGACTCGAAGGAAAAACCGTGTTCATCACCGGCGGCAGCCGGGGGATCGGCGCAGCAGTGGCACTGGCGTTCGCACGCGCGGGCGCGCATCTGGCGCTGGTGGCGCGAAGCACGGCAGGCATGGAGCGCGTCGCGGAGGAAGGACGCAAGCTGGGCGTGCAGGTGATGTCCGTGTTGGCAAACGTGGCGCAGCAGAAAAACGTGGAACGCGCCACGGCGCAGGCACTCGAAGCGTTCGGCCGAATTGACGTGCTGGTGAATGCGGCGGGGATCTATGGGCCCATCGGGCCGCTGGCGGAATGCGACATGAGGCGCTGGGCGGCGGCGATCGAAACCAACCTGCTGGGCACGGCCTTCACAATGCGCGCGGTGCTGCCGGGGATGATCGCCCGGCGCGAGGGATGCATCATTAATTTCTCCGGCGGCGGCGCGGTGAGTCCGTTTCCGCGGTTTTCGGCGTACAGCGCGTCAAAGGCGGCGGTGGTGCGGCTCACGGAAACGGTCGGCGAAGAGGTCAAGGAGTACGGCGTGCGCGTCAACGCCATTGCGCCGGGCGCGGTCAACACGCGGTTGCTGGACGAAGCGCTGGAGGCCGGCGAGGAGCGCGTGGGGAAAGAGTTTTACGCCAAGGCGCGCGAACAGAAGTCCAAGGGCGGCACCCCGCCGGAGCGCGCTGCCGAGCTGGCGGTGTTTCTGGCCTCGCCGGAGGCCGCGGGCATTACCGGGCGGCTGCTCAGCGCCGTGTGGGACGACTGGAAATCCCTGGCGGGACGCGGGGCGGAACTGGCGGGCTCGGCGCTGTTCACGCTGCGGCGGATTGACGGGCGGAATTTTGACGAAGTGCGCGCGGAGGTAACACGGTGAGCGTGCTGCGCGTGGGCATTGTCGGCGCGGGAAAAATCGGCGCGAAACGGGCGCGAGAGGTGGCCCGCGCGCACGATTCGCGGCTGGTGACGGTGGTGGACTCCGACGCCACGCGGGCGCGCGCGCTGGCCGGGGAATACTCCTGCCGCAGCGGCACAGACTGGGAAGCGCTGGTGAGCAGCCGCGAGGTGGACGCGGTAATCGTGGCCACCACGCACCGCTGGCTCGCGCGCGTGTCGCTGGGCGCGCTGGATTCGCACAAGCACGTGCTGTGCGAAAAGCCGCTGGCACGCAACGCCGCTGAGGCGCGGCCGGTGGTGGCGGCCTCCACGCGCAACGGCGCGCGGCTGATGACCGGCTTCAACCACCGCTTCCATGCGTCGCTGAACATGGCGCACCAGATGTTCGAGCGCAACGAAATCGGGCGGCCGCTGTGGATCCGCTGCCGCTACGGGCACGGCGGGCGTCCTGGCTACGAGCACGAATGGCGCGCCAGCCCGGAGGAAAGCGGCGGCGGCGAGCTGCTCGACCAGGGCGTGCACGCGCTGGATTTGTTTCGCTGGTTTCTGGGCGACTTCGATGAAATCTCCGCGACGCTTTCCAACTCGTTCTGGCCGATGCCGGTGGAGGACAACGCGTTTTGCACGCTGCGCACGGCGGGCGGCGAAGTAGCCCATCTCCATGCCAGCTGGACGCAGTGGAAGAACTTGTTCAGCTTCGAACTGTGCGGTGCGCGTGGCTACCTGCTGGCCGAAGGTCTCGGCGGGAGCTACGGCGCGGAGCGGCTGGTGATTGGACAGCGCGCAGCGAATGGCGGCGCGCCGCAAGAAGGCGTAATGGATTTTGACGGCGAAGATTCCTCCTGGGAGCGCGAGTGGCGGGAGTTTCTCTCCGCCATCCGCGAGGAGCGTCCGCCGGTGGGTGACGGGCAGGATGGACTGGCGGCGCTGCATCTGGTGGAAGCAGCGTACGCTTCGGCGCGCGAGCGGCGTGCCGTTTCCCTTTCCGCAAAGGAGGAGTATGCAGAACCACGAGTACATCGAGCGGTTTCTTGAGGGCGTGCGCGAAGTGACGGAGAAAATCGACCGCGCGGCCATCGACCGCGTCATCGAAATGATTTTCGCCGCGTGGCAGCGCGGCAACACCATCTACACCGTCGGCAACGGCGGCTCCGCAGGCACCGCCACGCACTTGGCGTGCGACTTGTTCAAGTGCACCATCGCCGACGGTCGGCCGCGCCTGCGCGCGATGAGCCTGGTGGACAACATTCCGCTGATGAGCGCGCTCACCAACGACGACGGCTGGGACAAAGTGTACGAGGAGCAGTTGAAGACGCTGTTCCGCGCGGGCGACGTGGTGCTGGCCATCAGCGTTCACGGCGGCAACGGGCGCGACAAAGCCGGGCTATGGTCGCAAAACTTGCTGCGCGCGCTGCAGTACGCCAAAGACCACGGCGGGCACGCCATCGGCTTTTCCGGGTTCGACGGCGGCGCCATGAAGGAATTGTGCGACGTCTGCGTGGTGGTACCTTACAACACCACGCCGCACGTGGAGGCGTTCCACGTGGTGCTCCATCACCTGATCACCTTCTGCCTGGCGGAGAAAATCCGCAACTCTCATGCGGCCCGGTGTGCTGCTTGACCGCGACGGAGTGTTGAACTCCGTCCGGGTGCGTCTCGGCCGCGGCTTTTCCCCGCGAAGATTCGCGGAGTTCAAGCTGCTGCCCGGCGTGGCTGCGGCGGTGGCACGGTTGCGCGAAGCCGGCCAGCCCGTCGTCGTCGTCACCAATCAACCGGACATTGCGCGCGGATTGCTCCAGCCAGCAGAACTGGAGCGAATGCATGAATTCCTGCGCGGCCACGTGCCGGTGGATCGGATCTACACTTGCCCCCACGATGACTCCGACCACTGCACTTGCCGCAAGCCGCTCCCCGGGCTGCTCTTGCGCGCCGCAACGGATTTTCATCTGGACCTTGAACACACCTGGATGGTAGGAGATAGTTGGAAAGACGTGGAAGCGGCGCGGGCGGCGGGCTGCCGCATGATTTTCATCGCTGGAGCATACTCCGACGCGGGCTCGAGTAAACCGGAGCACGTGGCCGCGTCGCTGCCGGAAGCGGCAAAGATAATCTTACGGGAGTTGCAGAAACTAAGAGTCGCGGGTAGCTTGTGACCCGCCGCTTATAGCAAAAGAGAAAGAGCAGGTAATGAGCAAAAGCGCGTTGATCACGGGAGTGACCGGGCAGGACGGAAGCTACCTGGCGGAATGGCTGCTCGAGCAGGGCTACCGTGTGTACGGGTTGATGCGGCGGTCGTCGAGCCCCAACGTGGACCGCATCCGGCACCTTGTGGACAAAATCACGTTGATCCCCGGCGACCTGCTGGACGACAACTCGCTTACGAAAGCTCTCGAGCAATCCGCAGCGGACGAAGTGTACAACCTGGCGGCGCAATCGTTCGTGGCCACCAGTTGGAACCAGCCCATCTTCACCACGGAGGTGACCGGCGTGGGCGTGGCGCGGCTGCTGGAAGCCATCCGCAAAGTGAACCCGAAAATCCGCATGTTCCAGGCGTCCAGCAGCGAGCAGTACGGCGCTGCGCGAGAAACGCCGCAGAACGAGAACACGCCGTTCCACCCGCGCAGCCCTTACGCGGTGGCCAAAGCGTACGCGCACTACATCACCATCAACTACCGCGAAAGCTACGGGCTCTTCGCCTGCTGCGGGATTTCGTTCAACCACGAGTCGCCGCGGCGCGGGCTGGAATTTGTGACGCGAAAAATCACGCACGCGGCGGCGCGTATCAAGCTCGGACTGCAAAAGGATTTGAAGTTGGGCAACCTGCGCGCGGTGCGCGATTGGGGATTTGCGGGCGATTACGTCCGCGGGATGTGGAGCATGCTGCAGCAGCCGCAGGCGGAGGAGTTTGTGTTCGCCACCGGCGAATGCCATTCGGTGGAGGAACTGGTGACAACGGCGTTCGCGCAGGCCGGGCTGGACTGGAAAACGCACGTGACCACGGAAGCGTCGCTGCTGCGCCCGGCGGACGTGGAACACCTGCGCGGTGACGCAACGAAGGCGCACGAGAAGCTGGGCTGGCAGCCGGCCACCAGCTTTGCGCAGCTGGTGCACATGATGGTGGACGCGGACCTGCAACAGGTGCGCGCGGAAACGCTGGCGGGAGCGGCGCGCGGATGAAGGCGCTGGTCACCGGCATTGCCGGATTCGCCGGCGTGCATCTGGTGCGCCTGCTGCGCTCGCGTGGCTACCGCGTCACTGGCATCGTGCAGGACTTCGCGCTGCCCGCGGCCACAGCGCAGGCTCTCGAAGGCGTGCCGCTCTACCGCTGTGAAATCACCGATGCGAAGCCACTCGCGGCCATCGTCGAAAAAACGCGTCCCGACGAAATCTATCACCTCGCGGCAATCTCCTCGGTGCCGTTCGCGCGCGAACATCCCGGACTCGCCTTCGACGTAAATATCGAAGGCACGCGCCACCTGTTGCGCGCCGCCGCCGCGCTGGGCCGGCCGCGATTTCTTTTTGTCAGCACCGTGCAGGTTCACTCCCTGCCGCCGGGCGGAAAGCTGCTCACGGAAAAAACGCCGCTCGCGCCGGCCAACGCGTACGCGGCCAGCAAGGCCGTGGGAGAAATGCTGGTGCGCCGCGCCGCGGAGGAGTCCGGGCTGCGCGCGGTAATTGTCCGCCCGGCGAACATGATTGGTCCGGGACAGTCGGACTCCTTCTCCATCGGGAGCTTCACGCGGCAGGTGGCGGAGATCCTGCTGCACAGCCGCGATCCGGTGCTGCGCACAGGCGACCTCTCGCGGCAACGCGACTTTCTGGACGTGCGCGACGGCGTGCGCGCCATGTACCTGGCGCTGCGCAAGGGTTTTCCGGGCGAGACGTACAATATCTGCTCCGGGCGCGCGCACTCGCTGCGCGAGGCGGTGAACCTGCTGCGGCGCCTTTCTCGAATGAAGATCACCGTAAGCACCGACCGCGCGCGAATCCGCAGCAACGATCCCGCACGCATTGCCGGGAGTGCCGCGAAACTTCGCCGGCGCACCGGCTGGCGGCCGCAGATTTCCTTCGCACAGTCGCTGGCCGACGCGCTGGGCGATACCTTGCAGGAATTGGCCGGCACGGGTCGAAAATAGAAAACCGAAAATTGAAAACAAAAAGCAGGGGCGGATTTCAATCTGCCACGGCAGAGCCGCGCGCGGGCAGCGGCGCGTAGCGTGCAGCCAGGTCGAGATGCGTAAGCAGTTCGCGGCGGAAGCGGCTCGTGTCGAAGCGCATGGCCTGGGCCCGCGCGGCTTCGGGAGAAAAATTCATTCGTTCGAATTGACGCACGGCGGCCACCACGGCCGCGGAAGTCTGCTCGTAGAAAAAGACAGCGGTCGGCGCAACGACTTGGGCTGGGTTGCAGCTAGCCCCTACAGACCCCGGCGCGGGATTGGCGGGGATGAGAGTTTCCAGCGCGCCGCCGCGACCGAAGGCGATCACCGGCTTGCCGCAAGCGTGGGCTTCGAGCGGCGCCAAGCCGAAATCCTCTTCGCCGGGAAAAACCAAACAGCGGCAACGGGAATAGAGATCGATCAGGCGGTCTTCGGAGACCGCGCCGGTGAACTCTGTTTCCGGGCCGGCGAGCGCGCGCAGCCGGGCGAGGTCGGGTCCCGTGCCGACCACTTTGAGCGGGCAGCGCAATTCGCGGAATGCTTCGACCACGATGTCCATGCGCTTGTAGGGCATCAGGCGCGAGACGGCCAGAAAGAAATCCTCAGAGCGATGCGAGAGCGGGTAGCGCGCCACGTGCACGGGCGGATAAATAATGGAAGTCGTGCGGCGGTAAGCACGCTCGATCTTGCGCGCGGACTCCAGCGAGATCGCAATCATGCGGCCGGGCTTCTGCCCGGCGCGAAAGTCCCAGCCGCGAAACGCGGAGAAGAATTGACGCGCGGCCGCTTTTTTCCAACCGTTCCAGGCGAAGCGCGCGATGTAACTGTCAAACTCCCACACCGGGCGGAAATAGGAGTAGCAGTAGCAAACGTGGCGCGCGGGGTCGGGGACGCTGACATCTTTGGCGCAAAACGTGGAGGAGCTGAGCACGAGGTCGTAGGCGGAAAGATCGAAGCGGCGCATGGCGGCGATAGTCAGCGGGAAGAGCAGCTTCAACTGCGCTTCGCTGCGCGCCAGCGGCTGGAGGAACGATGTGCGGATGTCCGCGCCGCGCAGCGCGGCGTGCGTACGCGCGGGAAGGTAGGCGGTGGTGTAGATGGGCGCGTCGGGAAAGATTTCATGCAGGGTGGCGACAACGCGCTCGGCGCCGCCGAGGTTGACGAGAGCGTCGTGAACGATGGCGAGTTTCATACCGAGAGCGCCTGTTCGTACAGGGCAATGACTTCGCGGGCGGCGCGGTCCCAGGAAAAGCGGCGGGCGCGAGCGAGTCCTTTATCGCGCAACTCTTCGCGCAGCCCGGGACTCGAGAGCACGCGCTCGAGCGCCACATAAAGCGCGTTCGGATCGCCGGGGGGAACGAGCAGCGCAGCCTCGCCGACCACTTCGGGGAGCGCGGTGGAATCCGCGCAGATCACCGGCGTGCCGCAAGCCATGGCCTCGAGCGGCGGCAGGCCGAAGCCTTCGCAGGACGACGGGAAAACAAACACGGAAGCGCCGGCGTAGAGCAGCGGCAAGTCGGACTCGGGAATTTCGCCGCACAGGCGGAGGTCGCCGCCGGCGACGAGGTCGGCGGCTTCGTCGTAGAGCGACTGGCGGCGCGGGTCGAGCCGGCCGCCGAGCACGAGTTGCCAGCGCCGGCGCGTGGCAAGGCTGCGAAAGGCGCGGAGCAACGCGGGCAGGTTTTTGCGCGGCTCATGATTGCCCGTATAGAAAATGTAGGGCCGGTGGATGCCGAATTTTTTCTTGGCAGCTTCGATCTCCGCGGCGGGCAGTCCGGTGCGAAAGCGCTCGGCGCACACCGCGGGATAGACCACGGCGATTTTCTCCGCGGGCAGGCCGAGGTGGCGGACAATTTCGCGCTTGGAATATTCTGAGATGGTGAGGATTTTGCGCGCGCGGCGCGCGGCGAAAGCGATCATCGCGCGGGCGTAGCGGTGGGCCAGGCGCGAAGGGCAGGCCGCCGGGTCGCAGTAATAGATGATGTCGCAGAGGGTGAGCACGTAGGGAGCGCGCGCGGCAAGCGGCACGTTGAAGTTGGGGAAATGCGCGAGGTCGGGGCGGCAGCGGCGCAGCTCGAGCGGGAGCACCCACTGCTCGCGGAGGGAATAGATGGGAGCACGGCGCGGGAGGCAGCGGGCGGCGCCGTCGAAGCCGCGCAGGCGCTCGCTCTCGGGGTCCACCAGCACGGTGATGCGGTGGCCGGAGTTGGCGCGCAGCAGGTGCGCAACGATATTTTCCAGCCAGCGGCCGATGCCGGTGTTGGAGACCATGCGGCCATCAATCACGACGTGCATGCGGCACCGTTCTGCGGAGAAGCAGGGCAAGCATATGCACGGATGCAGTCGCCGACGTTGAAGCCGGAGACACTGTGGATGCCTGCGGTTAGGGTGTTGAGGCAGCGTTTCGCCAGGGCCTTCACGGGGTTTGTGCAGAGATAGCCGGTGTGACCGGGTCGACAATCCAGAAGTTTGAGTCCGGCCTTCTGGAAGAGCGCAGACAAGGTGGCCGGCGAGAAATGAAAGAGGTGGAGCACAGACGAAAAGGGGCAACGGTAAGACTTGCGAGCGATGAAGTTGAGGTTGGGCACCTCGAGAACGAGAAGGCCGTCCGGGCGAAGCAGGCCACGGATGTGACGGAGTGCCCTAAGCGGGTCGCGCGTGTGTTCAAGGACATGCCACATGGTGATGACGTCGAAAGAGCCCGGCAGAAAAGGGGCCTTCTCCAAGTCTCCTACCGTGACGGGAATCTGGTTTTGACGGCGGACAAGCTGCGCGAGGTCCGGCGATAACTCGTGCCCGTGGACGTCCCATCCGGCTTGCCGGGCCAACAAGAGAAAGTCACCCCAACCACAACCGACATCAAGGACGCGCAGGTGGGGTCCGGACTTCCAGCGCTGTACATCGCTCCAGCGTTCCCGCCAGAGAGCCTGGCGCTGCGCGTTGAGATTTGCCGTCCCATTGACCCAACCGACCTGGGCCGCGATGTCGCGCGCGGTATAGTAATCGGCCACCGCCTGCGCGGTGGGCTGCGGGTTCACGTACACCAGGCGGCACTGACCGCATTGCACCACCTGCAGCGAATCATTCACATGGAGTGGCGTGGAACTGGCGTCGCCACACAATGCGCAAGCTACCGTCTCCGTATTGAGGTTCAAATTCATTCATCCTCCGCCGCAGCGGAATCCCGAAACTCCGGCTTGCGATAGCAGGCCACGACATTCAGGGAGAGCCAGGCGCGGAGTTGTTTCCCGAAAAGTCGGTCCAAGGAATTCGCGGTGCGAATCAGCCGCGAGGCGCCGCGCAACGAGAGCACGGGCCGAAACAGGCGGGCGCACACCCGGGAGAGAAACGAGCCATAGCCGTCTACTCCGAGAAGGTCAAAGCCAATGCGGGCGGCCAGCCGGGCCAGCTGATTCGGCGTGTATTGGGTTTCCCAGCCGGGCCCCCACGCACCGCGGCGCATCCGCAGGTGCTTGTAAAGCGTGTAGGGATTCAACGTCTGCGGCACAGACACGACTAACCAGCCGCCGGGCTTCACGAGTCGTGCCTGCGCCTGGAGAATTCCACCAGGATCGGGAAAGTGTTCGATCAGACCCTGACTGAAGACCAGGTCGAAGGATTCGTACGGAAAAGGCGCGTGAAACACATCAGCGGCCACCAGCCGGACCTTGGGAGCGGGCGAGAGCGCCTCTGCCTGACGCGCCACCTGCAAGGCTTCCGGCATCAGGTCCAGACCGCAAAGCACGCCGGAGACAGACTGCGCGAGTTGCCGGAGAGCCGCGGCCGAACCGGTCCCAACTTCCAAAACGCGTAGCGAACAGCGCGTGCCATTGAGAAACCGCCGAAGCATGGCGGCAAAGGGGGCCTGCTCGATCTCCATGAGCGCCAGCTTTTCAGCCCTTCCGTCCGCCCGCAGCAGGGCACTCCAGTAGGGACGAAAATTGCCGCCTTCGTTTCCGGAGTTTGGCGGCAGAAGACGCGGCGATCTCCTGCGACCGTTGGAAGAAACGAGTTGCAGATAAATCTGTTCGTACGCGCGCACTTCGCGCTCGATCGTGAAGTGTTCCTGATAGCGGGCATAGCCGGCCGCTCCCATGCGGAGGCGGCGGGCAGGATCGCGCAAGAGTTGAAGGATTTTTTCAGCGAGTTCGCGTGCGTTGCCCGGCTCGATAAGCTCGCCGCTAACGCCCTCTTCCACAATCTCCGCGGGGCCGCCAAGGCGGGAGGAAATGACCGGCAGGCGATACCCCATCGCCTCCGCCACAGAGTGGCCAAAGGCTTCGGTGATGCCAGAGGGCTCCTCGGGGACGGGGACGTGAACGAAGAGATCGAAAAGCGGGAAATAGCGATAACCATCCGCGCGGAAACCGAACCGGCGGATTCGCGTGCCGAGGTCGAGCGCGGCAATCTGCGAATCGATCTGCTGCGAATATTTTTCGTAGCCGGGGGCTGGACCGCCGAGGTGGACGAGAATAATTCCCGGCATCTCCCGGGCCGCCAGGGCAAAGCCTTCGAGCAGGACATGCACGCCTTTCCAGTATTGCAGGTTGGCCATGCCGCCAACGACGAGGGCGTCTTCGGCAATGCCGAGTTCGGCGCGCAGTGCGCCGCGGCGGTCGTGCCATTCTGCATCCGTGAGCAGTTCGGTCCACGGGCCGTTGTAAATCACCTGCATGTTGGAGCGGCGGCCGAATTCCTCGCAGACGGCATGGGAAACACAAGGCGCGCGATCGGGAAAGCGCGACAGAAAGTGCAGAAACCAGGGCTGGCCGAGCATGGCGATCTGCCAGACGAATTTCACGCCGGTGCGCGCGCGCAGCAGCGGACCGAGCACGGCGGCGCGCGGCGCCGTGCTGTGAAAGATGCGGATGTTCTGCGAGCGGCAGATCCGTGCGAGCTCGCGAACCGTACTCAACAGGTCGAGCGGCACCGCGGGGCTCCAACGCGCGAGCGGGCGCGTGGCGATGGGCTGGAGGCAGACATCTATGCCGCGGAAGAATTCCGCCACCGCCGGGTTGCTTTCGGGGTACGCCAGTACCGGGCGGAAGCGCTGGTGGTCCAGCTGACGGATGATGCTGCGCGCTCCGTAAGCAGTGCCGCCGAGAAACGGCGCGGAGGTAAAGAACAACACGCCCGTGCGGTGATCAACCGCAGCAGTGTTCGAGCAATTTGATTCTTTTGTCTGCATGTTCGTCTATCGGACAGCCGCCATCGCAGGTTCCTCCAGGCGGACTGCCGATGTTTCCTTCGGCGAAGGGCGCGGCGCGGTCACAGCCAGCAGGCCCAGCAACAGGCCCCAATCGGAAACGTCGCCGATGTCGAGCGTCGAACCCCAGGTCATCGCATTTCCAGCCAGCGATACCAGGCAGGCGAGGAAGCCCAGGCGCAGCGCGGAAGTCAGAGGAGGTTCGGAATGGATTGCCAGGGTGCGCAAAGTCCGCGTGCCGGTGAGGCTAACGACCAACAGCAGCGCTAGTGCCGCGGGAAGTCCCGCCGAAACAGCCACCCACAGCCAACCGCTGTGGAAAATCTGCGCGCGAACATAAGTAACCGAGTCGCCTAGTCCGGTGCCGAATACCGGGTTGTCCCGAATGTCATTCCAGCCGACGCGCAAGCCCTCCAGTCGATCCTGAATGGGAGCATCCGTATCCGATTCTTGCAGGAACAGAGCGCGCCGCAGCAGATTCTCCTGCACGTGCTCTGCATCCTCCGGCACACTCCGCAGCGCGAGTTGGAACGCGGCACCCGTGACCACCACCAGGAACACGACCACTGCAAGCCAACGGAAGAGCACCGCCAGGAAGCGCCGCGACCGGTGGAACTCGACAAACAGCGCTCCCAGCCCAACGGCGAGCAGTCCGGAGGTCAGACCTACGTACTGCGAGCGCTTATAGGTGAATGCCAGGACGGTGAACTCGAGAGCGACCAAGCTCCACAAGCCTGCGGTGAGCAGCACCGGCTGTTTGCGCCCCACGGCCAGCATGGCCAGCGCGAGCAGGGCAGGATAAAAAGTTTTCAGAGGAAGAAAATGCGCGCTCGTCCAGTAGATGTCCGGCGCCAGCAGCAGCGTCCCGGGGTCGTCCGGACTGTAGGAAATTGAGTTGGTTCCGACGAGAAAGAGCTGCAGAGGCACCAGAACCATCCACGCGGAAATTAGAATGATGTGCTGTGCGGGACGCGGCAATAGAGCAGCAAAATGAAACGTGATCAACACATGAAAGTAAAAGCGGAAGCTGCGCAACGCCGTGCGGGTTCCAAAGCCCTCCAGTTGGCCGTGCGCCAGGGCCACAACACCCGCGGCGAAGACGAATACCACCAAAACTCGTAGCAGGGTTTCAGTGGAAAGTGCCGCTCGCACTTCCGGCCACCTGGCGAGCACCACCACGAACATCAGCAGCACCGCCAGATCCAGAAAGTTGATTCCAATCTGCGGGAGTCCCCAGGCAATCATGTAGGAGTGCGGCATCAAGCCGATCGCGAACGCGCCCGCCGCCAGCGCCACCGGAAAGCGCAGCGACAACAGCAGAACGACCAGCGCCGCCGCCAGGAAGAGTGGAATCAGCGGGGACGCCAGTAAGGCCTGCAGAATACACAGGGCAAATAGCGTCAGGCCGATGGCGTGCCAGGATTTCAAGGCGTTTTTTCCTCCGGCGCAGAGTTGCGGACGGCCAGAACGCCATAGTCCCGCGGCAGGCCCCAGAAGCGCAGGCTCCAGAGCGGCGGAAGGAGCACGCTGAGTGCACCGAGCACGGCGATGGCCTTGCCACGGACGGTGTCGAGCAGGCGCGGGAGTTGGGGGCGGCTGAGCCAGTCGAAGACTTGATACAGTGTGTCAGCGCGGTCATCTTTTTCGACGCGCAAGTCGTATTCGGAGAGCAATTTCTTCAGAGCATCTTCGGTGTAGCGGCGCAGGTGAAGTGGGTTCGCATTCTGGTCGGTCTCGTGAATGGGAACCATCAGGATGAGGTGGCCGCCGGGTTTCAAGACCCGGCGAATTTCCGCGAGCAGGCGGACGTCGTCGGCCACGTGTTCGATCACGTGCGAGCAGATGAGCACGTCAACAGATGCGGCGTCCCACGGAAGGGTCTCGCGGTCGAGGTTGAGACATTCGAAGCGGGAGCGGAGATAGCCGCGGCGCGTCGCGACGCGGGAAATGTGCTCGACCGCAGTGGGCGTGAGGTCCACGCCGCCGAGTTCGCAATGCCGCGGAAACCAGAAGAGCATGAAGCCGTGACCGAAGCCGAGGTCGAGCACGCGGGCGCCGGGCGGGAGCGCCGGAATCCGGCGCGCGAGGCGACGGAACATAGCGAGTTTCGTCTGCAGCTCGAAGTTGAGCCGCAGGGGCATGCGCAGGCGTCGTCGATATTGCTGCTCAAACGAAACAAAATTCGGGTTCTGCTCGGTGCCGCAGACGGGGGCCGCAGGGTTCACAATTCACCTCCCGGATGAGTTGCCGGAGGAAGCTCGGCGCTACGAGCGATCTGGGAAACGAGGTCGCGGATTTCCTGCAACCGGAAGAGCCAAGCGAGCAGGACAAAGACCACCGACGCGGCGGCTCCGGCAAGAAGTTCCATCATGCTGCGCGGAAAGGTCTCGGCCTCGATCCAGAGCCGCAGGAGTTGCTGCCCTGCGAACCAGGCGATTGCGGCCGCGACGGCGGCGCGCAAAGAGAATCCAAGCAGCGGCCGCCACCAGCCGCGGCCGAGCGAGCGCGTGAGGTACGCACCCAGCAGCAGCGCAAGGGCGGTGAAGTTGACGGCGTGCGTGGCGGCAATGCCTGTTGCACCCCAGGCACGCACCGCGGGCCAGCCGAAGCTGAGCGCGAGAAATAATCCAGCCACGCTGGCAGCCACGCGCCCGGCGGGCTGCCGCAGCGCGTAGATCGCGTAAAAGAGGATGAGCGTGGCGGCCGCGCCGGGCAGGCCGAAAAGGTAGACGCGCAAGATGGCCGCGGTCCCCGCCGTGTGGACAGTGGTGAAGCTGCCGCGCTCGTAAAGCAGGGCGATCACGGCGGGAGCCGCGATACCGAGAAAAATCATCGCTGGAAGAAGCGCGAGAAACGCGCCCTTCAGTGCGAGGTGGAGCGCGCCGAGAAATTTTTGGGTGTCGCCGGCGGCGCCCGCGTCGGCCAGTCGCGGAAAGGCGATGGTGGTGATGGGGACGACAAGAACCAGGTAGGCCAGCCAGTCCACTTTGAACGCGTAGTTGAGCAGCGCGATGCCGCCGGTGGGAAGAAACGAAGACAGAAATCGTTCGACGAGCGGGATGAGGTTGAAGAGCGCGATGCCCGCAGCGAGCGGTCCGGCCAGGCGCCAGAATTCGGAACGAGTGGCCACAGTGGAAGAGACGGGCGGCTCTCGGCGTCCCGCAACGGGGAGATAGAACCATTGCAGCGCGAGCAGCAGCGCGCCGGCGGTGACGCCCGCGGCGGCGCTGTATATGCCGATGCGTCCGGCGAAAAGGAAAATGCACGCGAGCGCCAGTGCGTTGCCGGCCAGCGCAAACAGGGCGGCACAGACGAAGCGGCGGTGATAGTTGAGCAGCGCGGCGAAAATGCTGCCGGCCACACCAAAGGCAATGCCCGGCAAAAGAATGAGCAGGGCGCGCGCGGCCAAGGAGGATTCGCCGAGGCCGAGTCCCGGTGCCAGCACGCGCACCAGCGGTGCGGCCAGCGGCAGCGAAATGAGAACCAGCAGCGCGCTGCTCCACAGCAGAAAGCGCAGCAGGCTTTTCAACCGCGCCCACGCCGCGGCTTCACCGGCGGCCACCACCCATCCGGCAAACAGCGGCAGCAGGCTGGCGCCGAGCAATTCGTCGAAGACGCGCTGCACGGCGGAGGGCAGGGTCTGCGCCACGAGGTAGGCGTCCATGGGACCGCTGGCGCCGAATTGCGCGGCGAGCACCATCTCGCGCACCAGGCCCACGCCCTTGGCGAGCACGCCAAGCAACACCAGCAGAAGAAAACTGGAGGCGGCCTGCGCGTTGACTCGGGCCACGGGCGGGGGAGTCTGCGGCAATACTTCGGTCGTCGTTTGCGAGACGCAATTCATCGGATTCGCCGGCAGAGCCAACACCGGTGCAGGATTCCTTGCAATTTCAATGGCAGTAGTGATGCAGGGTGAAAGATAGAGCGATGGCCGCCGAAAAGCGGCGAAAAATGACTCTAACTCTCACTGAATCATGCGTATGAAGAATGGAAATAGAATTGCCACAGCAGTGGGTGTAAGGCACGCACCCTTGAGCAATTTCCCAAAACGGAACGCGGCGGACGCTTTTGAGTTTTCCGCGCCGCTGGCTCCCCATGGCCACGCCGCCGGGGTGCGGATTTATCTCGTCGGGCTGATTACCGCCATTGCGGTGGCCGTAGTCTTTTTCGGCGGCACGGAAACGTATTCCTGGGCCGCCGTGCAAATTCTTTTGCTGGGGATGGGTGTTGCGCTGGCTTGTGAACAGCTTCGCCGTCCCGCGCTGCAGTCGCGTGATTGGATCATCCCGGCGGCGCTGCTGGCGTGGATCGCGACGCAGTGGCTTGCGTCGTTCGACGCGGTGACGAGTTTCGATCGCTGGGCAACCAGCGAAATGTTCGTGCGCCTGCTTGTGTACGGCAGCGCGTTCGCGGCGGCGCGCAGGGTGGCGCGTGATGAGCGCTCGGCGCAGCGGCTGATCCTCGCGCTGCTGCTGCTCGGCGTCTTCGAAGCGGCTTACGGCCTGGTGCAGTACCTCACCGGCTGGCAAAAGATTTTGTGGTACGAGCGGGTGTACTACCGCGAGAGCGCCACGGGCACTTACGTCAACCACAACCATTACGCCGGATTTCTGGAGATGGTGATTCCGTTCGCGGTGGCGCGAGCGCTGGTGGCCCTGCCGCGCGCAGGGAATCACCGGGCGCACGGCGCGGCGGGGAAAGCCGCGATGTTTCTTTTTCTGGCGGCGGTGCTGGTGCTAGCGGTGGTTTTCTCTGAATCGCGCATGGGCCTGATCGCGTGTGTGGGATCGCTGACGGCGATGGCGGCGGTGTTGAGGCGCCGCGGGCGGAATCCCGCGGCGCCGCGCGGGGTGCTGGGCGCAGGACTCATCCTCCTGCTTCTCGCCGGGTCCGCCGCATTGATGATCTGGATGGGGCCGGAGCCTGTGTTTTCGCGCTTTGCGGCGCTTTCCGATCAGCTAGGGCCCGGAGCCGCGGGCGGCCGGCTGGCGGTGTGGGCGGACACGCTGCGGTTGATCGGCGAGCGGCCGCTGGCGGGAATCGGCCTGGGCGCGTTCGAGGCGGCGTACACAAAAGTGCAGACGGTGGACGTGAACGCCCGCGTGGACCACGCGCACAACGATTACTTGCAAGTCGCCGCCGAGCTCGGCGTGCCCGCCGCGATTTGCTTTTGGGCGATGATTTTCACACTGGCCACGCGCACGGCGCGCGCGTGCTGGATACCCGCGAACCGCACGCGACAGGCTATTTCGTTGGGCGCTACCGGCGCGCTGGCCGCGCTGCTGCTGCACAGCCTGACGGATTTCAATTTGTATATTCCGGCGAATGGCTTGGTGTTTGCCGTCGTGTTGGGGCTGGGGAGCAGCCAAAGTACGGCCGATGAACATTCATGAGCGTCGACGAAACAAAAAGTAGAGAGGCCAACGAGCCTACGGAATAGAGACGAGGGAGAGATGGTCGAGCCACACAGTGCCGCGAAACTGCTTCAGGAACTTTTCGCTGGGCAGCCGAACCACCCGCACCGTGAGCAGCGTCGTCTGCGGTCCGGTGACAAATTCCGCTGTGGCGGCGGTCCAGCTCGTCTTGCCCATCACCTGCGGAAGCGTCACGGGAGGGGACGTCGGGTTGTGCGGCTCATGGATTTGCAGGCGCGGGCCGCTGTCCGTGGTGATGCCCTCGGCGCGCAGATACGCGCTGAAGCGATAGCGCGTACGCGGGCGCACCGGCACAAACTGGACCACCTGGCCGTAGGAAATGTTTTCCGTATCGGCAAATTCAATTTCCAGCGAGCGGCCGCCGCTGTAGAACACGCTGCTGACCGTCCGCACGACCACACCCGGCGCCTTCATGACGCGCCAGTCGAGGCCACCGTTCACCGGCGCGGTCTCGAAATCCCCATTCACCATGAGGTTTTCTACCGGGCCGCGTTGCGGAAGTTTGTCCGGGTATCGCGCGGCCAGCGCGGTCCACGCAGCATCGAGCTCGGCGATGCGGCGGTGCTCGATCAGGGCGTCCAGGTAGCGAAACGCGACATTGGGCTCGAAGGCGAGGCCGGCGTCGCGCAGACGCGCCCAGACATCCGCGGCTGCATCCATGCGCGCGGTTTCGGAAAGATAGTCGAGATAGGCGAGGAGCGCGTGCGTTTCCGGCGGGACAACTTCGTTGAGGACGAACGCAGCGTCGCTGGTGGCGCGCCAGGCGAGGTCGAACGCCGGGCGGCGCAGCGCCGCGTCGCGCAACACGCAGGTGCGGAGATATGCGGCGGCCTCATGAATGCGGTCCGAGCGCAACGCATAGTTGCCCAGTTGCCAGTTGATCTCCGGCGAGTTGGGGAAAAGGGCGAGAGCGCGTGCGTAGGCGCGCTGCGCGGCGGCGGCGTGGCTGGCCCACTCGTAGGCGGCGCCAAGATTCACCCACACGCCGGCACGGTGCAGACCGAGTGTGGCGGCGCGTTCGGAAAGGCGGAGCACGTCGGCGATGTCGCCGCCCTCGAGTGAGAATTGCAGGGCGCGCGCCAGCAGCGCAGGATGCCGCGGGTCGTCCGGATCCCATTGCATGGCGCGGCGCAGATTGTCTGCGATCTCGGGCGAGGCGTTACCGGGCTGGCTGGCGGCGCGGCTGGCGCGGCTGACAAACCACGAGGCTGCCGCGCGGCGCACCACCTGGTAAATGCCGTAGACCAGAGCGAGCAGGAGAATCAGGCGCAACACCAGTTGCAGCGCGCGCGCGGCGCGGCGTGGCGCGGCGGTGCAGCGTCCGTCGATGTCGGATCGGTTGAATTCTTCTCGAGGAATGGAACACCTCTCCACGCCACGCCGGGCGCGATATCAAAAAGGGACAGACCATTGCGGAGGCGTGCCAGATTGGGGCGCACCCCGGCTCCTGCCGCCGCGATTCGCTCTTGAAAAGCAAGCATCTTGGCGACGGCTTGACTTATCGAGAGGATGGAATTGCACGAAGAGGGCCAGAGTTCAGCGAAGCCAAGAACGAATCGCCTGCCATGAGCCAAGGAGAAAGAGGAGGACGGCGAAGACGCGGCGCATGCCTCGCGGAGAGAGCTGCAAGGCGAACTTGCTGCCGGCCAGCGCGCCGAGAAAAACGCCGGGCATCAGCAAGAAGCCGACCTGGAAGCGAACGTCGCCGGCGTGCCAGTAGTTGAGAAAGGCCAGCAGGCCGGTGGGCGGCACGAGCGCCACGAGACTGGTGCCCTGCGCGGTGTGCTGGTCGAAGTGAAAGAGGAGCACGAGCAGTGGCACCAGCATCACCCCGCCGCCCACGCCGAACATTCCGCCCATCACGCCCACAGCAGAAGCGACCAGAAAAATACTCAAATCGCGAGTGCCGTTCTTTTTGGCCACGGCATCCGGGTTGGACGCGTCGGCTGCGGGCGCGTCCGCGGATGCCGACTTGGGCACGCGCGCCTGCCCTGCTTGCCCCGAGATTTGCCGAGGGGAGCCTGCCGAACGGGTTTGCCGCCAGAGCATGACGGCGGCGAACATCAGGAAAATCCCAAACATGGCGTGGAGATCGCGGGAAGGAATGCTGAGCGCGAGGTTGCTGCCAAAGTAGCCGCCACAGAGAAAACCCAGTGCACAGACGAGGCCGGCGCGCAGATCCACGTGACGCTGCTTCCAGTAAAAATACAGTCCGCCGATGCCGATAGGGGGGAGTTGCAGAAGCAGCGAGGTGCCCTGCGCCACGTGCTGGTCCATGTTGAGGAGGTAAATGAGCGCGGGCACGAGGACGATGCCGCCGCCAACACCCATCAGGCCGACAGTGACGCCGACGGCCAGGCCAAGCAGCAAGAGTAGGAATACCTCAGACATGCGATTCCACAGTCCTGCGGGACGCGCACGCCATATTGCGGCATGGCTGCGGCGCGGGGCAACAGGAATTCGCAAGCGCGTGGCTTCGATTGGCCGGCGAAAAGCGCGAAGCAGTGGCGCGGCGGGTTCGTGTCATTTGTGGCGCGTGCGGGAAGGGCGTGACGCCGGAGATTTCCGCGGCTTCGCCGTTTTCTTTCTGCTCGCGGAGAGTGCGTTTGCCGTCAGGTCGAATGCTTGCATGGCAGCGAGGCGCTCTTTCTTGGGTAGCGACGCGATGCTGCTCGCGATCATTTGCACGATTTGTTCCGTGGCCTGATCGGCGGAGAGTCTTGTGGACGCCTTCCTGGCCGCCTTTTTGTGTTTGCTCACGGGGTTCCCTGTGGCGGGCATTGTGCGGCCCCGCCGAAACGCCGTCATTCTATCAAATTGATGGAACTGCAGGACGTTAGCGAATCCACACCGGCGGTGCAGCGTGGCTGTTTCGCAAAGCCGAATCTTGCTATAGTCGGTGTTCATTTTGCGAGAGCTTCGAAGGGAGTTGAACTCATCACCATGGGCACAGAGCGCAAGCCGGAGTTTTTTGGAGGAAAAGACCTGCACATCGGGATCATCGGGTGCGGCTACGTAGGGCTGCCGCTGGCGCTGCGCTTCTGCGAGATAGGCCATCGAGTGACCGGCTTCGACACCGACAAGCAAAAAGTGGAAAAGCTCAACGCCGGGCAAACCTACATCCTGCACATCCCCGAAGCCACGATTGCAAAGTTCGTCGGTGAAAAATGCTTTGGCGCCACGACGGATTTTGCGCGGCTGAAAGAGATGGACGCAGTGCTGATCTGCGTACCAACGCCTCTGGACGAGCGGCGCGAGCCGGACCTGTCCTACGTGGAAGAAACGGCGCGGGCCATTGCGCCGAACCTGCAGCGTAACCAGTTGATCGTGCTGGAGAGCACCACCTACCCCGGCACCACGGAGGAGCTGGTGCTGCCCATCCTGGAGGAGGGCGGGCTGAAGTGTCCCATCGCGCGCGCGGGAACCAACGACAACGTGAAAACGGATTTCTATCTGGCGTTTTCGCCGGAGCGCGAGGACCCCGGCAACAAACAGTTCGGGCTGGCGCAGATTCCGAAAGTGGTGGGAGGCATCAACCTGCCGAGCCGTCGCGCGGCGGAGCTGCTCTACGGGCAGATCGTGGCGCGGGTGATCCCGGTAAGCTCGACGCGCGAAGCGGAGATGAGCAAGCTGCTCGAAAACATTTTCCGCAGCGTGAACATCGCGCTGGTAAACGAGCTAAAGCTGCTTTCGCAGCGCATGGGCATAGACATCTGGGAAGTGATTGAGGCCAGTGCGACGAAGCCATTCGGTTTTATGGCCTTCCAGCCGGGGCCGGGCATCGGCGGGCACTGCATTCCACTGGACCCCTACTACCTTTCCTGGAAGGCGCGCGAGTACGACTTCGAAGCGCGCTTCATTGCGCTGGCCGGCGAAATCAACACGTCCATGCCGTACCACGTGATTAACTCGGTGGCCGACGCGCTGAACCAGCGGCGCAAGGCGCTGAAAGGCTCGAAGATTTTGCTGCTGGGCGTGTCGTACAAGAAGGACGTGGACGACCTGCGGGAGTCGCCTTCGCTGAAGCTGATGCAGTTGCTGAACGAGCGCGGCGCCATCCTGCACTACAACGACCCGTACTTCCCGCAACTCCCCAAGATGCGGCACTACGACTACTCGCATTTGAAATCCGTGGAGTTAACGCCGCAGAATCTGGCCGCGTACGACTGCGTGCTGCTGGCCACTGATCATTCCAGCTACGACATGCAAGCCATCGTGGATGCGTCGCAGCTGGTGGTGGATACGCGCAACGCCACGCGGCGCATCACGCGGAACCGGGAAAAGGTTGTGTTGTGTTGAGTACGGCGGGCCAATTCCGTAGGCCCCAGCACAATTGGCAATGAGCGATCCCCTGTCACAAATTCGGGAGCAACTCGCGGAAAGCTGCCGCGTGAAGCAGAGCTTTTCCGAGGAATTGCTGCGGCGCATGGCAGAATTCGCGGCGAAATCCGCGGCGGCGCTCCAGCAAGGGAAGAAGATTGTGTTTTTCGGCAACGGAGGCAGCGCCGCAGACGCGCAGCACCTGGCCGCGGAGCTGACCGTGCGTCTGCAAGCCGAGCGGCCGGGACTGGCGGCGCTGGCTTTGACCACCAACACGTCGGTGCTCACGGCCGCGGGCAACGACTATGGCTTCGAGAGGATTTTCGCGAGGCAGGTGGAATCGCTGGTGACGGCGGGTGACGTGCTGGTGGCGCTCTCCACCAGCGGCATGAGCCCCAACATCGTGCATGGCGCGGAAGCCGCACGCGCGCGCGGTGCGTACGTTGTCGCGCTAACCGGGGAGACCGGCGGCAAGCTGGCCCCGCTCGCGGACTTGCTGATTAACGTGCCCTCGCGTGATGCGCAGCGCATCCAGGAAGCACACATCACCATCGGCCACATCGTCTGCGGGCTGATCGAGAAAATGTGCGCGGCGCGCGGCGGGGCGTGAGTTTCTGCCATCTTGGCGGGGCTGGCTCTGGGCATCTCGACAGTTCCGGTTGCCATAACCCAAGAGCCGCGCTAGGGTATGCGCATGGCTACGGGTTCCCCACCATACGTCCTGCTTCCGCACCACGAGAAGCGGCGCAGCCACCGCCTGCTCTTGCGCATTCCCGTCTGCGTAGAGGGAACGGACCAGCAGCAACAGGTGTTTCGGGAAGAGACCCAGACGATGGTGGTGAGCGCGCACGGCGGGCTGATTGCCATTGCGGCCATCCTCGCTGTGGGCGACAAAATTACTTTGCTGAACCAAGCCACCAACAAGCAGGTTGAGGCTACAGTGGTTTTCCTCGGGCCGATGAAGGACGGAAAAGGCGAAGTAGGCTTTGAGTTTGCCAATCCCGCCGGACACTTCTGGGGGGTGACCTTCCCGCCGGCGGATTGGTCCCCGGAGAATCTGGCCCCGCCCGAACCGTAACGGCCGCGCACTACGCGTAGCGCGCAGTGCGGGCGCAGACTTCTTCAACGGCCGAATCCTCTTTGCATGTTGCTGCTGGGGCAATCTCCGCAGGCAGGTGATTTGATTTGTTGCTTGCCGATGAGATAATCACAGCCGCTGGAACCGGAGCAAATCACTCCTTTCGTATACAACTGCCGGGGACGGCGCGCGCATCTCGATTTCTACGAGTGAAGGAAGGGCTATGCAATTCGAGCGGCGACGCAGTCAACGCATCTTCATGCGAATTCCGGGGCGTATCTACGGGTCGCGGAAAGACAAGAGCGTCATCTATGAAGAAGTGACCACGGACACGGTGAGCTCGTACGGGGCGCTGCTCAACGTCCAGGAAACCTATCATGCGGGCATGCACCTGCTCTTTACCAACCTGGTGACGGAGGAAGAAATTCCTTGCCGCGTGGCTGCTGTGGGCGAGAACAAAACAGGCCAAAAGCAGATGGCCATCGAATTCACCGTGGATTCTCCCAAGTTCTGGCGTATCCATTTCCCACCGCCCGGCGAGAAACCGCTCAAGAAAACTTCCGGCTGAAACGGATTCTCCCAAAACATCCCAGCAGATTGTAATGGTTGGAGCAGCTTCGCCTGCCCCGGGGTTATGGGCCTTCGGCGCTGGAAAGTTCGGCACGGACGGAACCAAAGGGCAACTCCGCTTCGACGCGCACCGGCGTGTGCGCGGCGTCTTTGGCCAGCCACAAGGAGATGCGCACCTGAGCCAGCTCCAGGCCGCGGTGGTAAACGCGCAGATCAATGCGCGATGCGCTGAATTTTCCGGCGGGCACTTCGATCGGCTCGGCGGCGAGTCCCAGCCGGGCCCGCAATTCGTAGAGCTTCTTCCCGTCGTACACTGGCATGGCCACCGCAGGGGTGCGTGCCCAGTCCACCGTGCGCAGAAAGTAAAGCGCGCCAAGCGGATCGCGGGTGCCCGGCGGCACGCGCACCGCCGCGCCGGCGGCCGGAGCGGGTTCGTCCTCGTGGCTCATGCGGGAAATGCGGTCTTCTTTTTTGTTCTGCTCGCGGATGTAGGCTTCATATTGCCGGCTGGCGAGCTCCGCGGCGTCGCTGTAGGAATCAAACTGGTCGTCGAGGATGAAGATGTAGCGCAGCGGGTTCAGCGTGGTGGCCAGCGCCTGGAAATGCCACGCGGCGCGGCCGGAGAAGGGGCGCTGGTCGACGACAGCCAGCTTGAGCGTCGCCGCGCCGTCATAAAACTGCCAGCCACCGCGGAATTCCAGCTTTTCACCAACGGGGAACGGCACCGCCAGAGCCGGGGGTACAGGATCGGCCTTGGGAGGGTTGCTCTTCGGCGGTCGGTTCGCCTGTGGCTGCGCCGCCGAGGCGCCGCCAAACAACACGACCGCGAGCGCGATGGCAGTCGCACCGCGGCGCACCCCGCCTGGATGGTTTCTTCTTCGCATGACTTTCTGTTGGAGGCCGAGGGCTGCGACGGCGTTGCCTTTCGCGTGTCTCGGGGCGCGCCGCACCTTGCTCCTGCTCCGTCCGGCATACTATATTCGTTCGGTGGAGATTTTGCCTCTGCACGGCAGTGCCGGCGGCGGCACAGGCGGCCGGCCTCCGCTCGACTCCAGCCGGAAAGTTTGGGCGGCAAATTACATCTCCTTTGCAGTACGGATCCTTCGGGAGGAAAGCTCGCATGCGTTATCTGGTGACCGGCGGCGCGGGTTTCATCGGTTCGCATATCGCGGAGGAACTGGCGCGCCGCGGGCACAGCGTGGCTGTGCTCGACGACCTCTCCAGCGGCAAGGAAGCGAACCTCGCGCACCTGGCGGGAAAGGTGGAACTGCGCAAGGGCAGCGTCTGCGATTTGGAGACGGTGGCGAGCGCGTGCCGCGGCGGGGATTATGTGATTCATCTGGCCGCGCGCACTTCCGTGCCGCGTTCGGTGCTGGAGCCGATCGAGACCAACCGCGTCAACGTGGACGGCACGCTCAACGTGCTGATCGCCGCGCGCGACGCCAAAGTGAAGCGCGTGGTGTTTGCCGCGTCGTCCTCGGCCTACGGCGAAACGCCCACCCTTCCGAAGATAGAGAGCATGGAGCCTGCTCCCATTTCGCCCTACGGCGTGACCAAACTCGTCGGCGAGCTCTACGCGCAGGTGTGCGGGCGCGTGTACGGGCTGGAAAACGTTTCGCTGCGTTACTTCAACGTGTTCGGCCCGCGGCAGGACCCCTCCTCGCAATATTCCGGCGTGCTCTCGCGGTTCATCACCGCGCTGCTGGAAGGCAAGCAGCCAAGCGTGTTCGGCGATGGCGAGCAGTCGCGCGATTTCACCTTCGTGGCCAACGTGGTGGACGCCACGCTGCGCGCCTGCGAAGCACCCGGCGCGTCGGGCAAGGTCTTCAACGTGGGTACCGGCGAGCGCTTCACGCTGAACGAAACGCTGCGCCTGCTGGGAAAAATCTCCGGCAAAAACACGCAGGCCAAGTACGATCCGCCGCGCACCGGCGACATCCTTCACTCCCAGGCCGACATTTCTCTGGCTCGGAAAATCCTCGGCTACCAACCCAGCGTCGCGTTCGCAGAAGGATTGAAGCGCACGTGGGAGTGGTACGCGTCCACCTACCAGAAGTAAGCAACGAAAAACGAAAATCGAAGTTCGCCGGCCGCTGCTTGTAATTGTTTGCCGGCAGTGTTACCGTCGCGCCAAATAACGGCTGGGTATCCCATCCAGAAGGGGGCCCGCATGAAATTGCGCGCGTCATTTTCCGCTTTGATCCTATTGCTGGGATTCTGCCTCGGCACGTCGCCGCTCGAGGCACAGCAGAGCTGCCCGCCGCCAAATTTTCGTCCCAACCCCAAGGAAAAAATCATATTCAGCGAACAGCAGGAAATGGACCTGGGCGAGGCAGTCACGGAGCATTTGCAGCGCAATTTCCGCGTCATTGACGATCAAGTGACAGAGTATCTGCAGCAGATCGGCGACCGGCTGACGGTGCCGTTGCCCAAGAGCGGGATCCACTATCGGTTTCTTCTGGTGGACATTCCGGTGGTAAACGCGTTTACGCTGGCCGGCGGGCGCGTGTACGTTACCCGGAAACTCGTGGCGCAAACGCACACGGAAGACGAACTGGCCGGCGTGCTGGGGCACGAAATCGGACACAGCTTGATGCGCGAAAACGCCATCCGCTTGTCGGCGTGGTTCGAGAAAGTCATCGGCGTGACGCAGGTCAGCGACCGTAAGGACATCTTCGAAAAATACAATCGGCTCATCGATAACCTCCTCACCAAGCCGGGCGCGTTAAAAACGAGCGACCGAGAAGCGCAGGAAGGGCAGTTCGACGCCGACCGTGCCGGCCTCTACCTGGTGGCTCAAGCAGGTTACTCGCCTCCGGCAGTGGCCGCGTTCTGGGACCGTTCCCAGGAAGTAAAAGGGAAGATCGGAAGCGCGCTGGGCGACTTTTTCAGGTTCACGACGGCGGAGCAGAAGCGCCTGCGCGAGATGTTGAAACAAGCAAACGCTCTGCCGGCATCGTGCACGGTTACGCGAACCGCGCCGCCGCCCGAGGAATATCAGAAATGGCAGGCGGCAGTGGTGGCCTATTCCGGGTTGGGCCGCCGGGAGTCGCTCCATGCGGTGATGAAAAAGCAGGTGCTCGAGCCGCCGCTGCAGGACGATATCAACCACCTGAAATTCAGCACCGATGGAAAGTTTATCCTGGCCCAGAATGACGCGAGTATCTACGTCCTGAGCCGCGAACCGCTGGCGTCACTTTTCCGCATCGACGCGCCAGAGGCTTACCCCGGGCAGTTCACACCAGACAGCAAATCGGTGGTGTTCCACCGCCCGGACTTGCGCGTGGAACGCTGGAACATCGAGGACGAACAACGCACGGACGTATTCGAGATGACCGTCTCCAAGGGCTGCATACAGGCGGCTCTGTCGCCGGACGGAAAATTTCTCGCTTGCTTGAGCGGCGATTTCGATCTGAACCTTTATACCGTGGCCGACGGAGCGCTGGCCTACCAGAAGAAGAGTTTCTTTATCCCGGACTTTTTTCAGGCGTATTTTCTAATGTTTCTTGCGCGGATTTCCGAAGAAGACATCACCATCAGCTGGGTTCGCATGGGCTTTTCGCCGGATGCGCACTATTTCGTGGCCGCGCATCGCGATGGGGAGCTGGCGTTCGACCTGAAAACGAAGACTGCCATTTCACTGCCGGGTTCGATCAAACGGCTGCTCGGGCGCAGCTTCGCATTTTATGACGACGACCGGCTGATCGGCGCGCGCGAAGACGACTCGAAGGGCAAGGCGGTGCTGGTCAAGTTCCCGTCCGGCGAAGTGATCACCGAAATCATCGTGGGCGCCGCTACTGTGAGCGCGCCAGCCAAGGGAAATTACGTTTTGCTACGTCCGATCGAAAAATTTGCGCTCGGAGTGATGGACCTGGACACGAAAAAAATCTTCGTAGCGAACCGCACGCAGGCATTTGATGTTTTCGACAAGGACTGGGTCAGCGAGCGGCGCAGCGGCGAAATCGCGCTCTACCGCAAGGATGTCCAGAACCCGATCGCGCGAGTGTCGCTGCCGCGGAGCACGCTGGGCCCGCTGCGCGCCACCGCTCTCTCGACGGACATGCAATACCTGGCCATTTCCCAAAAGAGCCGCGGAGGCGTCTGGAAACTCGACAGGGGCGAGCGCGTATTCCACACGCGCGGCTTCCGCGGAGCGTACTTCGGCGAAGACGGCGCGGTGTATGCCGATTTCCCGAAGTTTGAAAAGACCGAACGGAAGATCGCAGTGCTGAGCCTCGGCAATCGGGAAACTTTTGACGGCCCGAAGATCGAAGAGGACAACGCGCGGCAGTACGGCGAATACCTCGTGTTGATCAAAGCGAACAAGAAGGGTGGCGGAACGCAAAAGAACGTGACACTGGAAGTCCAAAACGTCCGCACTCGGCAAGCCATTTGGTCCCGCGCGTTTCCCAAAGAACGCCCGGGCACGTACGTCGGGGCAGGGTCCCCGACGATGGTGCTCTGGTGGCATCTGAATGAAAGTCACGCGAAGGATACGATCAATAGCGACCCATCGCTGAAGGCGCGGCTGGCGGCGATGAAAGAAAAGGAGGGTGATTACTTGCTGGAAGCGGTAGAAGCGCGCAGTGGAAAAACTCTTGGCCGGCTGTTGATCGAGACGGGCAAGGGGTCTTTCCACATCGAACGGGCCTACGCCGTGGGCGACCACGTGGTCATCGTGGATTCCAGCAACCGCGTGCAAGTCTATTCCCTAGCCAGCGGGGAGCAGAAAGGACGCGTGTTCGGGAGGAACGCAACGGTGTCGTCGGCGAGCAAGCTGCTGTGCGTGGAGAACGAAACCGGGCAGCTCGCCGTGTATGACTTGGCGCGAATGGAAAAACGCGACCAGTTCGTCTTCAGCCACCCGGTGTCCATGGTGCGCTTCAGCGATGACGGAAAGCGCTTGTTCGTCCTCACGGATGACCAAACAGTGTACCTGCTGGACATGACGGCGGTCGCGGCGGCGGCGAGTCGCTAACCTTCCACGCTCAGAATTCAGTCGAGGCGAGCGGGGAGAGCGAGCAGGCTGTCGAGCATCAGGTCCGGCGGACAGGCGGCGAGTTGGCTGCTGCTGAGGCCGTAGCTGACTCCGCAAGCCCACACGCCGGCGTTGCGCGCGGTGCGCACGTCAATATCCGAGTCTCCAATCAGCATGGCTTCGTGCGGCGCGGTGCGCGTGTCGCGCAGGATGGAGAGCAAACCCACCGGGTCCGGCTTCTTCGCGGGAAAACTGTCTTCACCATAAATGAAACGAAAATAGGATGCGAGGCCCAGGCCATCGAGAATCGGCCGGGTGAAGCGCAACGGTTTGTTCGTCAGCACGGCCAGCATGCGCAAAGTGCCGGCAGTCTTTCGCGCGAAGATGTCGAGAGCCTCGCGCACGCCGGGATACGGCCGCGTCTGGTCGAGCAGGTGCTGCGCGTAGTGCTCGCGGAAATGCCCGAGAGCGAGCTCGATCTGCTCATCGCTGGCGACGCCGGATTCGAAGCTGATGCCGCGGCGCACCAGTTCGCGCGCGCCATTGCCGATGAAAGTCATCACCTGCGCGTGACTGAGCGGACCGAGGTCCATGCTCGCGCGGGCCACGTTGACGGCACCGGCCAGATCGTGGCTCGAATCGATCAGCGTGCCGTCGAGGTCGAAGACGAGCACGCGGATGTTGGAGAATGTTTTGTGCGGTTCCGCCATGCGGCGCAGGGCCTTTCGTGCAGCAAAACATCTTAGCATTCGCGCCTCGCGAAAATCGAAAAGTGAAAATCCGCGGCGGTACGGCATAGAGCGTTTTTTGGTTTTCGTTTTTCGAGTTTCGAAGCGTGCTGATAGTATGCTTGGCTCAAGCGGTGCACTTTCTTTTCTTCGAGGAGCTGATGGCTGAAATTTTCCCGTTTGCGGCGTGGCGCTATAACCCGGCGCGGGTACAGTGGGAGCACGTGCTGACGCAGCCGTACGACAAGATTACGCCGGAGATGCAGCAGCGTTACGCCGCGCTCGATGCGCACAATTTGGTTGCGGTAGAAAAAGGCCTGGCGACGCCGGAGGATTCCCCGGCGAACAACGTGTACACGCGAGCCGCGGCGAAGCTGGAGGAATGGTCGCACGCGGAGATCCTGGTGCGTGACCCCGCGCCGGCCATCTACGCCTATTCGCAGGAATTCCATTTGCCGGGCGGGCGGACACGCAGAGTGCGTCGCGGCTTCATCGCGCTGGGCCGGCTGGAGGATTTCTCCGCGGGCGTGGTCTTCCGGCACGAGCAGACGCTTTCGGCGCCGAAGGCCGACCGCCTCGAACTGCTCCGCCACACGCGCGCGCAAACCGGGCAACTCTTCATGCTCTACTCCGACCCGGCGCGGCGAATCGACACTCTGCTCGCGGAAACGGCGCGCACCACTCCGGCCACGGAGATGCGCGACGAATACGACGTGGTGCACCGGCTGTGGCCGATCACCGACAACGCGAACATCGCGCGCATCACCGCGGCGATGGCCGAGCAGAAAATTGTGATTGCCGACGGTCACCACCGCTACGAGACGGCGCTGGCGTGGCGCGACGAATGCCGCGCGAAACTGGGCTCGGACAATCCCGATGCGCCGTGGGAACGCGCGATGATGACCTTCGTCAACGCGCAAGCCGAAGGGCTGTCCATCCTGCCGACGCACCGTGTGGTGACGAACATCGACGGCTTCGACTTCGCCGCGTTCCGCCGTGTCCTCGAGCCGCACTTCGATTGGTACGCCTATCCCTTCGCGGACGCCGCGGAGCGCGCATCCGCCTGGGAAGACTTCCGCAGAGATATTGTCGCGCGAGGCAAAGAGCGGCGCGCGCTGGGGATTTATGCCGGCCTTCCTTCGTCAGGCCAGGGCGGCGTATTTTATTTGTTTCTATTGCGCGCGGACGCAAACCTCGGCGATTTGCTGCCTGGCGTGTCCGCGGCGCAGCGCGGGCTGGACGTAGTCCTGCTGCACCGCTTCGTGCTGGAGAAGGGACTGGGCATCACCACGGCGGCAGTGGTGGCGGAAAAAAACATCCGGTACGAGCGCGAAGCGGAAAAGGCGCTGGCCGCGGTAGATTCCGGCGCGGCGCAAATGGCCTTCCTGCTTCAACCGGTGCGCGTCGAGCAGGTATTCGAGATCGCGCTGGGCGGCGAAGTGCTTCCGCAGAAGTCCACGGATTTTTATCCCAAGATGCTGAGCGGGATCGCGATCTACTGGCAGGGACCCGGGAACACGGATTAGGGAGCAGAGAAAAATACGGCGCGGCGATTGATCCCCGCTGGGAGATGAATCACCGCGCCAAAGTGTTTGCGAAAAGGGCGGAATTCTACTTGGCGAAACTCTGCGCAGCGAGGGTTTCGTTGTCGAAGACTTCGAAGACCGTGTACAGCTTGGTGACCTGGAGCACTTCCTGGAACTTGGCGCCCAGGTTGGAGAGTTTGAGCACGGCGC